>CAXMND010000001.1:0-50691 GCA_964194675.1 uncultured Coxiellaceae bacterium
TGGCGTCCCCACGGAGGTTTGAACTCCGGTTACCGGCGTGAAAGGCCGGGGTCCTGGGCCACTAGACGATGGGGACGATAAGCAAGTGAGGCTTGTGCCTTCGTGGTGGGCCGTCAGGGATTCGAACCCTGGACCGTCGGATTAAAAGTCCGCTGCTCTACCAACTGAGCTAACAGCCCGACGAAAGACCCGGGGCTCTTTAACAGTGGCCCCGGGGGGCGTCAAGCATGGGGTCGCGGGCCCGGAATGTCACGCGCGATCGCGCCACTTCGACGCCCTTCGTCACGTCACTCCAGTGTGCGGAGTCTTGCCAACACCTTCGCAGTAAACGACGGTCGGAGGTAGAACCCTCGCGGCATGGTCCATTGCACGGCGCCTTCTTCATCGGGGGCGCGTCGGCGACTGCTTCCGCTCGCTGCCTTGGGGCGCACTTGGAGCACGTCGCCGAGATGTCCTGTGATTTGCTCCACGTCGCCTCGCGCGATCATGTCGGCGAGGCGTTCCCAATCTCGGCGAAGCGCCGTTTTCTCGTCGATGGTGGGCGTCCACATGAAGGCGCGTCCGACCCGTCGCTCGTGGAGTGGTGTCTTCGATGCCGCTTCCACGGGAACGAACAGCACCTTTTGAAGCTTCTTCCAGACGGTGCTGTGCTCCCAGTCGGTATCCGCCATCGCGGAAAGCGAAATCGAGCACACGAACGTCGACTCCTTCGGCTTCCCAGCGGAATCGAGTGGAATCGTTTTGAGCTCGATCCCGAGCCCCACGAAATCAGGCTCCGCGCGAGACGCGGCCGTCGCGCCGAGCATCCTCTCGAGAATCTGCCCGGCTAGACCTTTCGCCCGCGTCGCCGACTCCGGCACCTCTACGCCAAGCGTTTTCCCAAGCTCGCCAAGCGTATACCCAGCAAGACCCCGTGCTCGCTCCAGGAGCTCTTCCGCCGACCTCGGTTCCAAGACAGGTTCCTTCTTCTTCCCGTCGGGCCTGCGGCCCGTCAATTTGTCCCGCCCCACCGCCCCCACACTATCGCCTACCCGCACACTAGTGGAGCTCGCAGACTTTGCGGCCGAACAGGCGCTCGAGCGCGGTCAGAAGGGCGTCGCTCGGATCGACGTAGAGGCCAAGCTCTGCGAGGTTCACGCGCCAGTCGCCAGCCGATGCAAGTTCGAGGGAGACGGGGCAAGGGCCCGGGAATTGCTCGAGCGTTGAGCGCAGCGAGTCGAGCTTGGATCGGTCGATCGCATCGACGGCCAGCTTCACTGTGATCGAAGTGGTTCGTTCCTGAAGCGCATCACTCAGGAGTGACGCTTCTTCAAGCAAGATTTTCGGTTCCGTGGGTGCGGTGTCGTCGGTGCGGTCTTGCTCGTGTTTGACGCGTCCGGTTAGCAGGATCGGTTGCCCAGACTGTAGGGCCTCTCGGTTTCCGGCCCTCTCGAGCGACTTCGGACGGACGATTACCTCGACGCGCCCGAGCGAATCCTCGATGTGAAAAAACGCCATGGTGTGACCCGCCTTCGTCCGGCGCTCTCGGTATCCTTCGACGGTGCCGCCCACCGTGATCTGTCGAGAGCCCTTCAGCTCGCGGATGCTTTCGGTCGTCGCGTCGCAAAAGCGCATGAGCTCACTTCGATAACGGTCGAGGGGGTGCCCGGACACGTAGAACCCAAGCGTTGCCTTCTCTCGAGATAACTGGTCACGGGAGTCCCAGGAGTCGAGCGCAGGGAAGCTGCCGCCCGGGTGCTCGTAGGCCTGCGCCTCTTCGTCTCCGCCCATCAGCCCAAAGAGACTCTCCTGCCCACTCGATCGCTCGGCCTGTATGCGCTTGCCCCGCTCGATCGCTTGTTCGATCGCGACGAACGCCTGGGCGCGATGCGCGTCGATCGCGTTGTGCACCGTATCGAAGGCCCCACACTGGACCAGCGCTTCGATCACACTCTTGTTGACCCGCCGAAGGTCCACCCGTGCGCAGAAGTCGAAGATGTCCACGAACGGTCGCTCCACGAGCGCTTCTTGTTCCTCCTGCTCCGCTTTTCGCGCTTCTAGGATCGCATCGAGCGCGGCCGTTCCGACACCCTTGATCGCCCCGAGGCCGAATCGAATCTTCGGTCCCATCGGGTCGTGCACCTCTCCGCCGTAGCAAACCGGTTTGTGACGCAGCCGTGCCACATCCTGCGCGTCGTCGGGCGTGTACACGACCGTGAAGTCGATCTCGGACTCGTTCACGTCCGGCGGCAACACCGTGATTCCCATCGAGCGAGCCTCGGCCACCGTCCGGACGACCTTGTCGATCTTCTCCTTGTCAGCAGTGAGCGTCGCGCAAGTGAACTCGACAGGGTAGTGGGTCTTGAGGTGCGCGGTCTGATAGGTGATCAGCGCGTATGCTGCCGAATGGCTCTTGTTGAAGCCGTACCCCGCGAAGTACGCCATGAGGTCGAACACCTCCTCGGCCTTTTCCTTCGTGTGGCCCCGCTCGATCGCGCCGTCGATGAATACCGTTTTTTGCTTCTCCATCTCGGAGGCTTTCTTCTTGCCCATCGCGCGTCGCAACAGATCCGCTCCGCCGAGCGAGTAGCCCGCCATCACCTGAGCGATCTGCATGACCTGCTCTTGGTAGACGATCACGCCGCGCGTCTCTGAGAGGATCTCCTCGAGTGAGGGGTCGGGATAGGCGACCTCTTGCCGCCCATGCTTGCGATGCACGAAGTCCTTGTCCATCGCCGCCCCCATCGGCCCCGGACGATAGAGCGCGACGGCGGCCACGATGTCGTCGAACCGGTCGGGCCGAAGCTGTTTGAAAAGGCTCTGCATCCCGCTCGATTCGAGCTGAAACACATTGGTCGTTTCGCCCGATTGCAGGAGCGTATACGTCGCCGGGTCGTCCATCGGGATCTCTTCGATCTCGAACGGGATGTCTTGGCGGTCCGGGCGCCTATCGATGAGCCGGGCGGAGATGTCGATCACCGTCAGCGTCCGGAGCCCGAGGAAATCGAACTTGACCAAGCCCGCCGCCTCGACGTCGTCCTTGTGGTACTGCGTGACGTAGACGTCCTTCTCGGGACAGAACACCGGCACGTGGTCCCAGATTGGCCCCTCGCTGATGACGACACCCGCTGCGTGCATCCCAGCATGCCGCGTCAGATTTTCGAGCTCCTGTGCGGTGTCGAGAAGCTCATGTGCCTGGCTGTCTTGCTCATAGGCCGTCTTGAGCCGCGCCTCTTGCTCGAGCGCCGCGCTGATCGACACACTCTTCCCTTGGACAGGCTCCGGAATCATGGTGGCGATGAGGCCGGCCTCGCCAGGCGTCATTCCCATTACTCGCCCCACGTCGCGGACGACGCTGCGGCTCTTCAGTTGATGGAACGTCGCGATCTGTCCGACGCTGTGGGCTCCGTACTTCTCCCGCACGTACTGAATGACGCGGTCGCGCTGATCCATACAGAAGTCGATGTCGAAGTCCGGCATCGACACACGTTCGGGGTTCAGGAATCGTTCGAAGAGGAGCCCATGCGCGATCGGATTGAGGTCGGTGATGCGAAGCGCCCACGCCACGAGTGATCCGGCGCCCGACCCGCGGCCAGGGCCCACGGGCACGCCATTGTCCTTGGCCCAATTGATGAAATCCTGGACGATCAGGAAGTACCCCGCGAACCCCATCTTGAGGATCACGTCGAGCTCGAGCTCGAGTCGAGCGTGGTAAGCGCTTTCTTCGAAAGCCTCATCGCGATGGCGCATCTCCACCATCCGGCGCCCGAGCCCCGCCACCGACAACGCCCGGAGGTAGTCTTCCTCGGTTGCGCCGCCTGGTACGGCGAATCGTGGCAAGCGCGGCTTGGCCAACGGCGTAGCGTTTCCGGCGCACATCTCGGCGACCACGAGCGTGTTCTTCACGGAATCCGGCGCATACCCGAAGAGGCTGTGCATCTGCTCGGGCGTTTTGACGTAGAGCTCGGACGAAAGATGGTGGACAGCCTCCATCTCGCGAACGCTTCGCCCCGCTCCGATACACTGAAGCACGAGCTGCGCGTGCGCGGCCTGCCGCTCGAGGTAGTGGCAGTCGTTGGTGGCCACCAGGGGGAGCGTGAGATCCTCGGCCAGCTTCATCAGGACCTGATTGAGTGGTCGGTTCTCCGGGAAGCCGTGATCCTGGAGCTCGACGAAGAAATAGCCGAGGTCGAACGAGTCGCGAAGTGCGGCCATCGCATCGCGCCCCACGTCGGGCCCCTTGTTGAGGATCTCTTGTGCGAGAAAACCGCCCATGCAAGCGCTCAACCCGACGACGCCTTTTCGGTACTTGCGAAGCGTCTCGAAGTCGATTCGCGGGTGGTCGTCGGCGCTCATCCCGTCGACCCAGCCCGCGCTCACGAGTCTGACCAGATTCTGGTAGCCCTCCTGCGAGCTCGCCAGAAGCACCAGGTGAGAGTGCTCGCGGTTCTGGGTGTCGCGTCGATCACCCGAGGTGAAGTTGACCTCACAGCCGAGGATCGGCTTCACATCATGGGCTTCGCAGGTGCGAACCAGCTGCACGGCACCGAACATGTTGCCGTTGTCGGTCAAGGCGACGGCCGACATCCCCATGCGGCTCACGTGCTCGATCAGCCGTGGGATCCGGATCGCCCCGTCCAACATCGAAAATTCGCTGTGGACGTGCAGGTGAACGAACTCGGGCGTCATGGACGGCTGACTCTACAGTGCGAGCCAGAGCGAATCCACTCGACTTTCTCTAGAAAAACAGGTCGACGAGGGCCCCGATGTGCGCCCGCCGCCGTGCGCGGTCCGCCTCGGTGAACCGCTCCTTGCCAAAGAGCTTCTTGAGGGTCGGATCGCGAAAGAAATAAACGACCAACGCGCCAAGCAATGTGGTGAACACGTCGCGCGGATCGTGTACATAGCAGCGCCCAGCGACGCTATCACTATTGAGGCCGGGGAGGGCGTCAGCCATCGTCTCGTAGAAGGGCTGCATCGACCGCTCCACGCGATCGTCGCCCGAGGCCATCTCCCACAGCATGATCCGCACCTGGTTGGGATACTCCCAAAAGAGGTCGAAGCTCTGCACCACCATCTCGCGAACAGAGATGTCGTCCCGCGACGCCAGGAGCGCCTGCAAGAGGGCGAGATGCCGTCCGAACAACCGGCCGACGACCTTGTCGTACAGGCGTTCCTTCGAGTCGAAGTAGTAATGAAGCAAGCCGTGGGTCACGCCCGCACGCTCGGCGATAGCCACCATTCGCGTGCCGTGGAACCCGCGGTGCGCGAACTCTTCCTCCGCTGCGTCGAGAATGTTGGTCCGAGTATGTTCGGGATCGGCGTCTTTGGGTCTTCCCATCGCGACTTCGATTATTAACAGAAATGTTAATAACTGTCCAGGCCAAAAAGGGGGATCGGGGTCGAGCCCGGGTTGCGTGGTGCCTGCCGCGTGCTACTCCGCCCGCTCCCAACGCCAGAAACCAAGCCATTTCGAGTATATGGTTCATGTGATGAGCAACTCCCCGCTAGCGATCGTGAAAGAGCGTTTCGGAGATGATCCGAAAAAGGCCAAAGAGAAGTTGGTTGCCGCGGTGAAGAAGGCCGCTGGCAAGGACCTTTGGCTCGACCGGCTCAATGAGGCCAAGGGCCTGGCTCACGTCTCCAATAAAAAGCTGCTCCATCTCGAGCAGGTCCTTGAAAAAGTCGCCAAAGCAGTCGGTTCCCGAGACAAGCTCATCGGGGAAATCGCCAAGCTCAGCGGCCGGGCCAAGGACGACGACTACAAGGCACGCCTCGCAGAAGAATCCACGCCCACCTTGTGGGATAGATTCCAAGCGGTACAATCGAGTGCTGCTGGAAAAGTGGCAAGAGGATCGAAGTGACGCTGACGCGGCCCAACGTCGTGTCGGTAACAAGTGAAAGTAGTTGACCATGAGTAAGAGACTGTTCATCGGGGGGCTCGCGTGGGCCACGACGACCGAAGATCTGCAAGAGGCGTTCACCCCGTTTGGTGAAGTCGTAGATGCGAAGGTTGTGAGCGATCGTGAAACGGGCCGTTCGCGGGGCTTCGGGTTCGTGACGTTTACGACGGAAGAGGCTGCGACAGCAGCCCGTGATTCGATGGACGGCGCCTCGCTAAGCGGTCGCACCATCCGAGTCGACCTTGCGCGTGAGCGCCAGGGCGGCGGCGGCGGTGGTGGCGGCGGCTACCGACGCTAACCGTTCAGCGCAATAGACCGAAGTACCAGGAGAGAATCGCGTCTCCCGCGAGCAGGTATTCGAGCGCGCCGAGCGCGAGAAACGGACCAAACGGGAGCTTGAGAAGACCGACGCGGGATGTGTCTTCTCCTTCTACGTCTTGTACGTCTCGTACGTCTTGGGGTGCCTCGATCACTTCACCATCGATGATCCGTTCGTCGATCTTTGGGGTCAATTTGCGCCCGGTGAGTAGAGCGAACGCTGCGTAGACGACGCCTTGCAAGGATCCGGCGACGATGCTGAAGAGCGCGCCCTTCCAACCGAGGAAGGCTCCGATCATCAAAAGTAACTTCGAGTCGCCTTCGCCCATGCCCCGGCGCCCGGCGATACGCTCGTAGCCCCACACGAAGATCAGCTGCACCGCGAGGTAGCCGGCTCCGGCTCCGACGGCGGCCGACCACACTCCGGGTTCGTCCCGGAAGGGTGCGCTCAAGAGTCCGAGCGCGGCGCAGGGGAGGGTGACTTCGTCGGGAATCTCCATCCACTCGAGGTCGACGAAGGTCAGGATCAGCAAGCCGCCGGCGAAGACGAAGTACAGCAGTGCTTCGATGGTGGCGTCGAGCAGCAATGCCTCTGGCTCAGCTCGGACGACCCAGATCTGTGCGATGGCGACGCAGAGGACAGCGGACAGGAATTCGACCGCTGGATAGCGAGGGGAGATCTGCGTCCCGCAGCAGGTGGCCTTTCCACGAAGGACGAGCCAGCCGATGATCGGCACGTTCTGCCATGCTCGGATTGCGGTACCGCACCCCGGGCAATGGCTCGGCGGGCTCACCACCGACATCCCCCGCGGCCATCGGTAAATCGCCACGTTGAAAAAGCTCCCCCACGCCGCACCCCATGCGAACGCCGTCAGCCACACGAACCAGCGAGGTATCTCGGACGCGAGCATACCGGAATGCTAGCAGCGGCGGGTTGCGGCGTCGGGTTCTTTGCAGCTGGACCACCCCGGTTGCAGGATGGCACGGAGGATGCGATCCAGGGGCAGACATGACCGGTGACGAGACACGAGCAGCCCTTCGCGATTGCAAGCGAATCGTGGTCAAGATCGGCAGCCGCGCGCTTTGCGCGGACGGGGGCCGGTACGGGCTCGTTGCCGAGCAGGTCGCCACTCAAGTGAAGGCGGGGCGCAGAGTCGTCCTGGTGTCTTCTGGCGCGGTGGCGGTCGGGCGTGAGCGCCTTGGGTTTACCGAGCGACCCAAGAACATTGCCCGTTTGCAGGCCGCGGCAGCCGCGGGTCAATCGCTCTTGATGCGTGCGTACGAAGACGTCTTCGAGGCGCTCGGGATTCACGTGGCGCAGGTGTTGTTGACTCACGACGCGGTCAGCGATCGCGACAGGTACCTACATGCGCGCAATGCGATCGACGAGCTTCTCAAGCTCGGCGTCGTTCCCATCATCAACGAGAATGACACCGTGTCGGTCGAGGAGCTTCGCTTTGGCGATAACGATCAGCTGGCGGCGATGGTGTGCACGCTGGTCGGCGCGGACCTGCTTGTGCTGCTGAGCGATGTCGAAGGTATCCTCGACGACAAGAACGAACGCATTTCGCTCGTTGCCGACGTCAGCGACATCGAGCACTTCATCAAGCCGCCCGAAGACGACCTCGGGCTTGGAGGCATGCAGTCCAAAGTCGAAGCCGCGCGCCGCGCCACGCTTCATGGGTTGCCGGTCGTCGTGGGGCCAGCGGCTTCTGCCGACTTCCTCGCGTCCCTGATGAACGGCGATGATGTTGGCACGCTGCTGCTTCCTCACGGCTCTCCGCTGCCGAGCCGCAAGCATTGGATCGCTTATACCCTCAAACCGTGCGGTAGCATCGTCATCGACGAGGGCGCGTGCAAAGCTCTCAAAGAGCGAAACTCGAGCTTGCTTCCGGCGGGCGTTGTTTCGGTGACGGGAACGTTCGGGGTTGGCGACGCCGTCTCGATCGTGAGCGGCCGCGGTGATGAAGTCGCGCGCGGCCTTGCCCGGTACAGCGCTGCGGAGGTCAGCCAACTCGCCGGGGGCCAAAGCGGACAGATCGCCGAGCGAATTGGGAGCCACACGGGGGACGAGATCGTGCATCGCGACGACCTCGTCCTGACGTGCTAACTTCGCGGGCTATGAGTGACGACCTGACCGCGCTCGTGACTGACTTGGCGGTGCGCGCCAAGGAGGCTTCCCGTGCGCTTGCGATCGCGAGCACGGACGAGAAGAACGCCGTCTTGCGTCGTGCGGCCAAAGCGCTCCGCGGTGAACAGGGTGATCGTGTGCTCGAGGCCAACATCACGGACATGGCCGCAGCTGGGGAGATGGGGATCTCGCAGGCGATGCTCGATCGCTTGCGCTTGGATCGAGAGCGCCTCGACGGTGTGGCCGAGGGGGTCGACCAGGTGGCGTCGCTGCCTGACCCCGTGGGCGCGCTCGTCGAAGAGCGCGTGCTCGACAACGGGCTACGCATCGCAAAGATGCGAGCACCGCTCGGACTGATTGGGATCATCTATGAATCACGGCCGAACGTGACGGCCGACGCGTCGTCGTTGTGCCTCAAGAGCGGCAATTCAGTGTTGCTTCGAGGCGGGAAAGAAGCCTTTCACAGCAATCAGGCGATAGCGGAGATCTTCACCGATGCCCTCCGTCAGGAGGGGCTGCCTCCCGAAGCGGTGACACTTTTGCCGACTACCGATCGACAAGCCACTTTGGTGATGATCGGTCTTGATGGTATCCTCGACATGGTCATTCCACGAGGTGGAGAAGGATTGATACGGTTCGTCGCTGAGCACGCAAGAGTTCCGGTCATTCAACACTACAAGGGTGTCTGTCACGTCTTCGTTGACTCTACCGCCGACCAGAAGATGGCCCTCGACATCGCGCTCAACGCGAAGGTTCAGCGGCCCGGCGTGTGCAACGCGATGGAGACGCTCTTGGTTGACGAGAGTGTCGCCTCGACGTTCCTCCCAAAGCTCGGTGAGTCCATGAAAGAAGAGGGCGTAGAGATCCGCGCCGACGAAAGAGCCGCAGCGCATCTCAACGCAGTCAAGCGCGCGAGCGCCGAGGACTGGGACACCGAATATCTCGACCTCGTCCTCAACGTCGGGGTGGTTGACGGCATCGACGGTGCGATCGAGCACGTGGCCAAACACGGCTCGAATCACACCGAAGCGATCATCACGGAGGATCGCGATCATGCGGGCCGCTGGATACGGGAAGTCGACGCGAGCCTCGTGCTCGTCAACGCGTCGACCCGCTTCAACGATGGTTTTGCGCTCGGTCTAGGCGCCGAGATCGGCATTTCGACGACGAAAGTTCACGCGTATGGCCCCATGGGTCTCGCTGAGCTCTGTACTCTGAAATGGGTGGGCCAGGGAGAGGGCCAAGTCCGGGAGTAAAAAAAGGAGGAAGTCTAGTTGGTAAATCAAGCAGAAGGTGCACAGCTCAAAACAGAATCGAGTTCCCCTTCGAGTCAAGGTCCAGTGGTTGGCCGTGAGCTAGCTCTGAAGATCGCCGAGGCAGCGCTCGACAAGAAAGCGACCAGAATCGAGATCATCGATGTGCGAGGCAAGGTCGACTACACCGACTACGTGATCGTGATGAGCGGTCGAAGCGATCGACAGGTCACTGCGATTGCACGAGGCGTCGAGGAAGATCTCAAGCTCAAGCACGGAGCGCGCTGCTCTGGGGTAGAAGGGTTGCCTCAGGGCAACTGGGTACTACTCGATTTCGGGGATGTGGTAGTGCATATCTTTCATCACGATACGCGTGGCTACTACGACCTCGAAGCGCTGTGGCTCGATGCGGATCGAGTCGAGTTCGAAGGCCAACGGGCCGACGAAGGGTTTGTGTTCCCCTAAAGTAATCGCGTCGTGCGCGTACGTATCGTTGCCGTTGGGAAAGCGAAGGATCGGAGCCTCCGTGCGTTGCTGGACGACTACTACGCACGCATTGGGCGCTGCGCAAAGTTCGAAGAAGTCGAAATCAAAGACGGGGATGCGGACGAAGTTGCCGAAAGGCTCTCGCGGAACATTCCTGGCCGCTCTAGAGTCGTTGCTCTCGAAGTCGATGGTCGCGACCTCAATAGCCGTGAGCTTGCGAATTGGCTCGGCCGTGCCGAAAACGACTCCGTACAAACCGTCGTCTTTCTCATTGGAGGCGCTTACGGATTGCCGCAAGAAATCTCGAAGACCGCCGACCTTCGCTTGTCCCTTTCGGCCATGACCTTCCCGCATCGTCTGGCGCGCCTAGTCCTCGCCGAACAAATCTACCGGGGGTTTTCCATCCTCCGCGGCGAACCCTACGACCACTAGCAACGCAGGTCGCGTCTGGTCGATAGAGACGGCATGCAGGCCGTTCTCTCTGGGCTGTTGGATCTCATCGCGCCACGCCGTTGTGCTGCGTGCGACCGCTTGATCGACGTAAAAGGGGGGCTCTTCTGTCGTTCTTGTGACGCGCTGGCCGAGCGCTATCACGGCGTCGGCGCCGTGTTCGAATACGGCGGTCCCGTTGCCGATGCCATTGGGCGCTTCAAGTACGAGGGACGTAGTGATCTTGGCCGTGTGCTCGGCTTGCGGATGGCCGAGGAGGCGGGAGTTTGGGCGGGACGCGTCGACGGGGTCGTTCCCGTTCCCCTGCATTGGCGACGGCGACGCACGCGGGGGTACGATCAGGCTGCTCTGTTGGCGAGGCCAGTTGCTCGCGGGCTACGCGTTCCCGGCCTGTTCCGGTGCCTGCGTCGCGTGCGCGATACTCCGAGCCAGGTAGCCCTTCCTCATGCGGATCGGCTTCGAAACGTCCGAGGAGCCTTCCGATCACGTGGTCTCGAGGGGTCTCCGCATCTCTTGCTGGTGGACGACGTCATGACGACCGGAGCGACGCTCACTGCGGCTGCCGACGCACTCCGCATGGCCGGTGCGGGAGACGTTCGGACATTGGTGTTGGCGGTTCGCCTTCTTGGCGGGGCAACGTAAGGTTCGGGCGTGCGATGGCTTCTCGTTGTGTGCCTCTGCTTGGTCGCCTGCGCCAAGCCGGAGCCGGTCCAGGATCCACTGGACTACCTTCGTATCGGGGTCGACCCTCGCGCCGAGGGGCTTGCGGTCATGCGGGATCTCGAAAGCGACGGGTACCGGATCGACCGCCGCATCGACGAGTCCCGATACTTCGCGTTCAGCGCGACCCGCGGGCCGGATTCGACAGTTCGGATCATCACTGCGCGGGGCCCGGCCCTTTCACTGCAGACGCCGGACGTTCGGGCGGCCCATAGGGAGTGGGTTGCGTTGGCACCGGACCCGCGTCCTGACTTCGATCGCGATGGCCAGCGCGACATCGTCGTAGCGATTCGCGAGCTCGATCGAACGTGCCTGGCCTGGGTGGAAGTCGATGAAGAAGGGTTCGTGTCTACTGTTTTTCGCCCGCAAGCCGAATGGGGCGACGTACCTTGCGTGATCGACATCGACCCAACCTGGCCACGTCTGTTGTTGGAGGTGTCGGTTCCGGACATGCCCACGCCGAACGCTCGTGTGAGGATTCCCGTCCACGCTGCGGCACGGAGCTGGATGATCGACGACTCACCTAGCGCCCAAAGCCGCTGGGAGCGCGAGATTCAACTCCGAAGGGCTGCGCTCGTCGCTGCCGAATCGGCTTCTGATTTCGCCGCGATCGAACGCCTCCGGGCAGAGCTCGTTTGGATCGAACGTCTGCACGGGACCGAGGAGCCGGACGATGCAGGTGTTCCCGAAACGGAGCCCGTGCTAGAGGCGGCTGGGGATGGCGAAGAAGCGCGTTGACAAGGGCGTGGCGGGCATGGAGCTCCTGGTGTGCCGCAATCCCAAGGCTGCCAAACGCTACGACATCGAAGAGCGGTGCGAGGCCGGGATGGTGCTCTATGGTTCCGAGGTGAAAAGCCTCCGCGCGCGCCGGGCGAATCTGGACGGTTCCTATGCGCGGATCGATGCGGGGGAGCTCTTTTTGTACAGCATGCACGTGGCGCCGTACGACCAAGCAGGTCACGCGGGACACGAGCCGCTTCGACGTCGGAAGCTCCTGATGCACCGGCACGAGCTCGAGAAGTTGCAGGGGCGACTGACGACCAAGGGCTACGCGCTGATCCCGCTTCAAGTGTATTTCAAGAACGGAGTGGCGAAGGTGCAGCTCGGACTCGGACGCGGCAAGAAAAAGGGGGACGAGCGCGAAGCGATTCGACGCCAAGAAGATCTCAAGGAAGCGCGAGCGGCGATGCAGCGCAACAAGGGATGATCGTGGAGATCGAGCTCGACGGCGGAGAGAAGGCGGAGGCTCGCACATTCGAAGGCCACATCTTGACTTTTGTAAGCCCACGCGCGTTTGCGTCGGGGGCGCCCATTGGGGTTGCGGTCGTCATAGGCGGCGGCCGCAGGGTTCTTGAGGGTCGCAGCATCAGCTCGAAGCGGCTAGAAGGCGGCCGTTTCGAGGTACGGATGCGGTTCGTTAATCTTCGGCGCGACGACCGGCACGCGCTGAGCGAAGCCATGCGTTCCTTGTCTACGTAGAGCACAGCCTCTACGAGGCGCGCTCATCTAGGGTTTGGAACACCGACTTTTTGACGGCCTCGAAGTCACTCGGGAGGTCGATGGGCCGGTTGGGGTACCTGCTTTCAACTCCCGCGATCGCGTCTTCGTGGTAGCGGATCTTGAACTGGGTGAATTTGAGGCCGTTGGCGGTTGAAATCACCACGACGCGTTGGCCGGGCTCGATTTCGCTGCGTGCGCGGAGTTTCTCAAGGGCGGCCAGAGCGACTCCGGTGTGCGGGCAAGTGTAACTCCCGGCGCGATCGGCGGATGCCGATGCCTCGGCCAGCTCCGATTCGCTCGCTTGCTCGACGACGCCGTCGAACGCTTGGAGCGCTCGGATAGCGCGGTGGACGCTCACGGGGTTGCCGATCCGAATCGCGCTCGCCTCGGTGGCGCCGGCGGTGATCGCCTCGAAGCTGTCCCACCCCTCTTTGTAAGCGCGATAGAGGGGGTTCGCTTTTTGAGCCTGCGCTAGACAGATCCGGGGCCGCTTCGAGATGACGCCGAGCTCGTACATCATGTCGAAGCCCGCGCCGAGCGCTGCCACGTTTCCGAGGTTGCCTCCGGGGATGATGATCCAGTCGGGAACCTGCCAATCGAACTGCTGGACGATTTCGATACCGACCGTTTTTTGCCCTTCGAGCCGAAGCGAATTCTTCGAGTTCGCGAGATAGATTCCTTCTTCTTCGGAGAGCTTCTGCACGATGGCCATGCATCCGTCGAAGTCGGTGTCGAGCGCGCACACGAGCGCGCCGTTGGCGAGCGGCTGAACCAACTGCGCCGTGGTGACCTTGCCCTTCGGTAGCAATACGACCGAGGGGATTGCAGCATTCGCGCAGTACGCGGCTAGCGCTGCCGACGTGTCGCCGGTCGACGCGCAAGCGATGGCGCGGATCGGCTTCCCGTCTTCGATCATCTGTTTGACGGTGCTTACGAGTACGGTCATCCCCAAGTCCTTGAAGGAGCCGGTGTGACTATTGCCGCAGTTCTTGATCCAGACGTCTTTTAGCCCCAGGGTCTTGCCGTAGCGCTCCGCCCAGAAGAGGTTCGTACCTCCCTCGGCGGTCGATACTACGTTCTCTTCCCGCAGCATAGGTTGGACCCATTCCTTCTTGCCCCAGACTCCGCTTCCGTGCGGCCAATCGCGGGTCATCCACCGCTGGTCGAACAGCTTAATCCAGCTGGACCCGCTCCGGTCCCGCAACGCGTCCAGATCATGTTGCACTTCGAGCAGCTGCCCGCAGATGGGGCAGTTGTAGATCACTTGGTCCAAAGGGTACGTGCCGTCGCATCCGGCGATGCAGCGGAATGACGCGCTATAGCTCATGGGAGCCGCAGTATAGGCGGTTCGACTCTAGGCGCACATCGCTGCGCTCAAGCCTCTTTTTCGCGAGGCCTGGGCACCAACGAGAAGGTTGGCGCGCTCGGGCGCCGGGCGAGTGCTTCGAGGTGCGCAATCATTTTCGGATTCTTCGAAACCAGGCGATTGAAGCGCGCGGCGGCCATTCGAAGAACCAAAACGTCCGACGAAGCTTCTACTGTGAGGGGCGAAACGCCCTGTGTGAGCACTGAATGCTGGCCGAGGGCCCGTCCGAGCTTGAGCTTTCCAAGCTCTTCGCCATCTGCGCTCCTGGCGACGAGCTCCCCGAGCATCGGTATGTAGAGCCCGTCCGAGCGTTTCCCCGCTTGGAGAATTATCGTCCCCTTGTTGGCCATGCGAACTTCGAACATTCGCGCGACCCGTGAGCGCGCGGTGTCGTCGAAACCAGCGAACAAAGGAGAGGTGCGGACCAGCGTGGCCACCAAGCGACGCCCCGCGATCTCGAGCAGTACCTCGCCAAGGGGTGGGTGCTCGGCTACCAGTCGGTCCAGCAGCAGCTTGCTGATCCGCATCGCACGAACTTTGCCCCGCGCCGTCACGTCAGCTCCGTAGTCGGCCTGTCCCAACAGGGACGAGATGCCCACCACGTCGCCCTCGGAAAGGAGAACCGGATCTTCGTCCGGCGTGCGCCGAAGCTCGACGGTCCCCTCGACCAGCGTGTAAAGCGCGTCCGCCGTGGTGCCCTTCTCGACGAGCCGTTCGTCGTCTTCGAGGTCGACCAACCGAGACTCTCTGACGATGCGCTCCAACATCGGCTTGGGTATCTCGGCGAACAGTGGCGTAGCAGGCAGCAGTGCAAGGTGCTGGGCCGTCGGTCGCTCACTCAGCACGCCACCCTTGACCAAGTGGCGATCTCCGACTTCGGCGGCCGAGACGTCGAGGTCCATCGGTTGGCGGGATGACATGGGAGGCTTGGTGAAACGGAGCTCACCATCTGCTACCGACTCGTCCCGGACCAGCGGGAGGGCGTCCGTCGTGAGGCGTTTCGTTTGCGTCACGGGCTCCCCCTCGTCGATCCTCTCGTCGGCGGCGGTGACGATGGTTGCGCGTGCGGATCGGTGAAGCTTTCGCGCGGGAGCGAGGTTCACTCTGTCGAGGACGTCGGTACGCGTCGGGTCGATGCCCATAACGACCTTGGCCATCGCTGCGGCCCGCGCCACGAAGCCGAGAGTCGCGTAGAGGTCCACCGCGGTTTCGTACGAGCTCACGGCCGCTTGCTTCCGTCCTAGACGTTTGAGCAAGTCGCCCTTGCGGTGCGGCCAACGGGGCTCGCTTGGCTCGGCGATTTCCAGTGTCCCGTAAACGCGCAGGGCCTCGTCGTGGCGCTCCTTCAGGATGGCGTTCTGGAGTTTGTCCCGAAGCTTTCGAGTGCGACTAGCCGACACGTCTCTTCAACTCTATACCCATCTTCCAGGATACCAACATCCGCATGAGTCTTTTTGTTCGCCCGATTCGCGCCGTGTTCACGTTTGGCCTGATTTTCGCCAGCTACATGGTCCAACTTGGCCTCGTCAAGGCGTTCCGACGGTGGCGTAGTGACCCCGAAACAAGCCGTGAAAAGCCGGTCATGCCCGGGTGGCTCGTGCGCCGCCAGGAGCGCCTCGATCAGAAGAACGCCAAGCGGCTGCTGGCCGGGATGCTCAAGCTCCGTGGGGTCTACATCAAGCTTGGCCAGGTGCTGTCGGTCATGGGTGGGTTCTTGCCCGCGGTGTATACAAGAGAGCTCGAGTCTCTTCAGGACGCGGTGCCTCCGCACGCGTTCGACGAAATCGAGCGTGTCTTCGTCGAGAGCCTCGAAGCGCGACCGGAAGCGTTTTTTGAGAGTATCGACCGGGAGCCGGTAGCGGCTGCGTCCCTCGGTCAGGTGCACGTCGCGTACATGCCGGATGGTCGTAAGGTCGCCGTCAAGGTGTTGTATCCCGGCATCCGCGACTTGGTCCGCACCGATCTCCGGGTCGTGAAGCTGATGATTCGGGTCTACAAGTGGTTTTTCCCCGTGGAGAACATCGAGGTGGTACACGAATCGCTAGTGGACCTCTTGCGCCGTGAGACGGACTACATTCATGAGGCCGAGTGCATGCGCCGGATGGCGGCCAACTTCGTGGACGACGACTACATGCTCTTTCCCGAAGTGATCGATGAAGTCACCACGCACGACGTGCTCACCATGACGTTCATGGAGGGCATCAAGATCACGCGGACCGACGACATCGAGGCCAAAGGTGTCGACCTCCGGAAGCTCGCCGAACGACTGGTGAAGAGCTTCTACAAGCAGGTCTTCGTCGATCGGTTCTTTCACGCGGATCCGCATCCGGGAAACTTTCTCGTGCAGCCCGTCGAGGGGTCCGACGACGCGAAGATTGTCGTTCTCGATTTCGGCGCGATCAGCGAGGTAAAAAAGGCCACCGTCTTTGGGATGGTCGACGTGCTTCGAGGTTTTTTCGAGCAGAACGACCGGTTGGTCATGGAGGGCATCGAAGCGATAGGATTCGTCGCCGTTGGCGGAGACCGCGAGCTTCTCGAGCAAACGGTGAAAGTCTACTTCCGGAAGCTCCTGAAGCTCGAGGCTCGCACTCCCGCGGCGCTGATGAGCGCGAACTCCAAGGAGCTCGAGGCTTTGGCAGATCCCGAGGTCGAGCGGCGCGAGCTTCGCACGTTGATGCGGTCGGTGCGTTACCCGGAGGGCTGGTTCTACGTCGAGCGAGCTTCGGTCATGATGTTCTGGCTTGCAGGTCAGATCGCACCCGACCTCGACCAAGTGCAGGTGGGATTCCCCTACGTGCTTCCTCTATTGAGAGAGCGGCTCCAATCCTTGCGGCCGTCGCGCCCACCAGACCCACCAGCGCAACGGGCCGTAAACGGAGAATGACGTGTCACGCATCGTAGGCATCGATCCGGGGGCGGTTCGCATCGGCTTGGCCATCTCCGATGAAACGCAATCGATCGCTTTTCCGAGGGAAACGATCGCCGCGCGCGGGGGCGTGGAAGAAGCCGCGCGAATGGTTCAGGAAGCCCTCACAGACGAGGACGTCGGAATCGCGGTCGTCGGGCTTCCGCTCCGTCTGGACGGGACCGAGGGGGAGGCGGCTCGGCGTGCGCGGGTTCTCGGCGAGGCGTTGCGTATCGCGCTCGATGCCGAGGTCGTCTATTGGGACGAGCGAATGACAACAGTCGCGGCCGAGCGGTCGCTGCGGGAGATGGGCAGGCGGGGGGCGCGACGACGTGAAGTCGTCGACCAGTCTGCCGCGACGATCTTGCTCCAGGGTTATTTAGACGCCAAAAAGGGGGAACGGTGGACAGACCCCAGCGCATAAGCTTGGACGGCGGTGTAGGACGGAGCTTCGCGAGGCTACTCAGCGTCTTGACGTTGCTAGGGGTGATGGGCGTGCTCTTGGCGCTCGGCTGGCTGTTCGTGATCTACCCCGACAGCGATGGTCCGCGTACCGACGCCGAAGAAATCGTGATCGAAGTGACCGAGGGAATGAGCCTTCGGCAACTCGCAGCTGAGCTAAAGAGCGCAGGAGTAATCGATCGCGCCAAGGTTTGGGCCCTGTACATGCGGATGCGTGGGCTCGATCGACATCTGCGCCAAGGGAAGATTCGGCTCCGAACGCCGATGACGCCCGAAGAGGTTGCACGGCATGCGACGACGCGACTCGGACGAATCCAAGTCCGAATCATGATCCCCGAGGGCTTCAATCGGTTTGAAATCGCGACGCGGCTCGAGGAGTTCGGAGTATGTTCGGCTGAGGAGTTTCTCGAAGCGACGGAGGACGCCTCTCTGCTGGCGAGTTATGGAGTCGAAGCCAACAATGCCGAAGGATACCTGTTCCCCGATACCTACGAGTTCGACGACCAGACGAAGCCGAGGCGTGTGGTCGAGCGAATGCTCGCAAACTGGACGCGGCGCTACGAAGAAATCGAGCGAGACCACGCGGAGGCGCTCGCGAAGCTCGGCAGTTGGTCCACGCACGACATCGTTACTCTGGCATCGATCGTCGAAGAAGAAGCAGCCGTGTCCTCTGAGCGACGCAGGATTGCCGGGGTTTTCGAAAACCGCCTGAGCTCCAAGAAGTTCCTTCCCCGCAGAAGGCTCCAAGCCGATCCGACCGTCCAGTACGGATGCATTGCCGAGCCGGAGGCCGCGCCCTCGTGCGATGACTACGAAGGAGAAATCACGAGGGAAATGCTCGACGATCCCGAGAACCCCTACAACACGTACCGTCACTCCGGCTTGCCGCCGGGGCCGATCAGCAACCCTGGGAAGGCCGCACTCGTGGCGGTCATCGACCCGGAGGATCACGGCTACTACTACTTCGTGGCCCGGGGGCACAAACGACACCAGTTCAGCAAGACCCTCCGGCAACACAACATCGCAGTGCGGCGTAACGGCCAGCGATGAAGCAGTAGCTTGCCCAGGGGAGGAGCCCGGCTATGGTGCCCGCCATGAGCGGGCCCAAGGCTGACAATATCACTTGGCACATCGGCGAGGTCGACCGCGACGCTCGTACCGCTGCGTATGGACACCGCGGCGCCGTACTTTGGTTCACGGGGCTTTCCGGTTCAGGCAAGAGCACGATCGCGCATCGCGTCGAGAGGATGTTGATCGATCGAAGCGTGTTCGCTTACGTCCTCGACGGAGATAACATCCGTCACGGGCTCAACAGCGACCTCGGATTCTCCGCGGACGAGCGCGAAGAGAACATCCGTCGCATCGGCGAGGTGTCGCGGCTCTTTGCGGATTCGGGGGCGGTGATCTTGTCCGCGTTCATATCCCCGTACCGACGCGATCGAGATCGGGTTCGCGATTTGTTGGGGGAGAGCGAGTTCATCGAAGTGTTCGTCGATACCCCGCTCGAGGTCTGCGAAGCGCGCGACCCCAAAGGTCTCTACAAGAAGGCGAGGGCGGGGGAAATCTCGAACTTCACTGGTCTCGACGCGCCCTACGAGGTACCCAAGTCGCCTGAGGTGCACTTGGTGACGGCGGGTCTCAGCGTCGACGACGCGGCCGCGCAAGTGGTCGACTATCTTGCAACCCACGGCATGCTAGGTGACTCCTGATGCCTTCTCGCGAAGAAATGTGGGATCGAGTTCCGGACCAAGTGGATCTCGTGGTGGTCGGAGGTGGGATTGCGGGTGCGGGAATCGCTCGTGATGCTTCGAGGCGTGGCCTTCGTGTGGCTCTGTTCGACCAGAACGACATCGCTTTTGGGACGAGCTCCCGATCGAGCAAGCTCATTCACGGCGGTCTTCGATACCTCGAAAGCTACGAGTTCAGCATGGTTTTCGAGTCGGTGAGCGAGCGCCGTATCGTGATGGAGCTCGCTCCTCATCTGGTTAACCCGCTCGCGTTCCTCTTTCCCGTCTACCAGGGTGCGCGGCAGAATCTGTGGACGATCAATGCCGGCATGTGGCTGTACCAGGGGCTTTCGTTGTTTCGCTCGCCCAAGACGCACCGAACACTGAAACCGAAAGATGTCGCCCAAGAAGAGCCCGTCCTCAAGCAGGAGGGTTTACAGGGCGCCGCGGTGTACTACGACTGCTCGACCGACGATGCCCGCCTGACGCTCGAGAATGCGCTCGATGCGACAGAGCAAGGCGCGGTCGTGGTCAACTGGGCGCGTGTCGACGCGTTCATGAAAGACGATCATGGTCGGGTTTCTGGGGTCGTCGTCAAGAACTCTCGGGATGGCAGCCTCAAAGAGGTCGCGGCCCACGCCGTCATTAATGCGACTGGGCCTTGGACCGACGAGGTCTTGGCGATGAGCGGGCCCCGAACGGGCAAACTGCTCCGACCGACCAAAGGCGTTCATGTCGTCGTCAGCGCGGAGAAGCTTCCCGTGAAGCATGCGGTCGTTTTAGCCCACCCCACCGACGAGAGGGTCTTGTTCGCTATGCCGTGGGGCGACCGCACTTATGTCGGGACCACTGACACCGACTGGGACGGCTCTCCCGGCGAGGAGCACGCCACCCTCGCGGACGTCGACTATCTGATCGCGGCGGCGAATGAGCACTTTCCCGGCCGCGAGATCACGTATGACGATGTGATTTCGACCTGGGCCGGCCTTCGGCCCCTCGTTGCTCCAGACCCGGACATCGGCGAGGTCTCCGAGTCCAAAGTCAGTCGTGAGCATCACATCGTCGTCGGCGAAGATGGGCTGATAACCATTGCTGGCGGCAAACTGACAACGTATCGCAAGATGGCCAAAGAGACGGTCGACACGGCCGTTCAACTGTTGAAGCTCACCGACAAGCTTCCTCAGGACCTGCACTCCGGACAGACTTTCAAGCATCCGCTTCCGGGCGCGGTCGGCTGGCCGGAAGACGACGACCACGACAAGGTTGCTGCCGAGGTTGGTAAGATGGCCGAAGGCTCCCTTTCCGACGAAGTTTGTCGACACCTGACCGACAACTACGGCATGCGAGCGATCGAAATTGCCAAGCGATGCGTCGGGGATCCTTCTCAGTGCAAGCCGATCATCGAAGGGCGCCTCGAGGTCATGGGGCAGGTCGACTGGGCGGTGAAGGAGGAATTCGCCGCGAGCGTCGCGGACGTCATGATCCGACGAACGCAGATGTTCTACCGGGACTACGACCAGGGCCTCGGAGTGATCGATAAGGTTGCCACACGCATGGCGTCCCTCATCGGCTGGAGCGATGAGGAGAAACAGCGCCACATCGAGCACTATCGTGCCCGGGTCGGCCTGTCCCGACGATGGCGCGACGAGCTTGAAGGCGCGTCGTCTAAGGGACCAGTTGCGGAAGCTTCATTTTGAGGGCAAGCGCGCCGGGCTCCACGCGAATCGACTCGAGCTCCAACACATCGAAAATCATTGCAGCGGTGCCATGCGATGCGAACCGACGAACGGCCGGTACGGTTCGTAGATCGACGCGGACGCGTTCGGCGGACTCTCTCTCTACGATGGCGCTTCCCGCCTCCTGGGTGTTTTGGGGAAGGATCATCGGCCAGGTCGCCCTTGCAATGCAGGCGGCGAGGGCGCCTACGATCGAATGATCGAAAGCGCCCGGAGGCTCGACGTCGAAGGAAATCTCCTTGGCGCCTCGTGGGGCGAACCGCACCGACAGCGGCGCGAGGCTGAACTGGACCTCCTGCCCGCTGGTGAGTGACGCGTCGACGAAGATGCGGCCACGCCGGCAAGTCACCATGGCCGAGTCCACACCTTCGGCGTGTGCCGCCGCCGTCGTCAGCGCGTCATCACTCAGACGCCAGAGCTGCTGGGTGAGTCGCTCGAGGATTCGTCTCGTGGCCGTGGCCAAGCGAGTCCCGGTGGCTCTATCGACAGCCCGGTCGGCCGCGGTCCGAATCCAGCTTCGGAGGATGTCCAAACGATCGCTCATTCGGCCGCCTCCAGCTCGGGCTTGTGGCGAAGGGCTTCGATGTCGAGAGGCCCTACTCGCCCGGAAGCCCGTCGCGCGAAGAAGCCCGTTCGCACGACGCGAGGCTCGACGTCCGAAACGCCGGTCAATGCGCGAAGTACCTCGGCGGGTCGTGGCGTGGTCCTCCCGTCTAGGCGGAGCGTGATCCGAATCGGCAATAGGTTGCCCGCCAGGCCCGCACGCTCGAGCTCGTCTCGGCCGTCGCCCACTACCGTGCTGACCAGCGCGGCCCTTACGTCGACGCGCTTGCCGATCCCACGGATGTCGCGCCAGACCGTGAGCTCATCATGAGGCTCGTCGAGCATTCTTTGAAGGGCGCGTTCGTCCAACACGCCGAGATCTCGTAGGTCGCTCTGCGAGAGCGCCGCAACGTATTCTACTTCGTCGAGCACGCGATTGAGCGCTGCGTCGCTTGGCCCGAGCTCGACATGGCCGAAAAACTCGATCCCGTCGATCGCCACTCGATTCAGCTCGGCGCACAGGTCGTCGATCGAAGGCATTTCTGCGGCTCGCAGTCGGACGTCGGTGTGCTCACACAGGCTCGAGGTCCCGACCGGCAGCGCTGGACCAAAGGTCAATCTGGGGAGTGGGCGAAAGCCTTCGCTGTAGTAAAGCGGTAGCCCGATCCTTCGGAGCATACGCGGGAAGCTGCGGACGAGATCGAGGTGTGATGCGTACGCAACTCGACCGAGCTTTCGGTAGCCGATCCGGACTCGCATCACGGGGCCTTGGTCGACACCATAGAAGGGCCGTCGGTCAACTTTCTCTTCGGGCTCGACCGGACGAGGTGGCTGAATCCGCGGTTCGAACGCATCCACGCTCTTCAGCAGCTCGATGCGCTCTTCTCGCATTTGCGTGAGGTCACAGGCGACGCCGCAGTCGTAACAGACGAGACGGCGCTGGTCGGCTTCAGCATCCTGCACGTTGGCGTGGTGCACAAAATTGCCGATGGTCTTTCCGCATGGAGGGCTCAGCCGATTGCGGAGTGACTTGCGATACTCGCGCGCGAGAAACCCCGGCTCGAGCCCCACGTCGATGTGGTCCCAGGGAAGTCGCGCGTCGATCGGAATGGTTCCGAGGAACACATTGGGGTCTACCTCTGCCTCGCTCAGGGACGCCGACCACGCGTCGAGGTCGAGGCGCTCGTCCCAGGAGTCGAAACGCGCGCCCCGGCTGAACGCGCCAAGGATGACAGCCCCCAGGCGCCGGTCGCCGCGAGCCAGGATCCCCTCCAACCACGATCCGCTCGTGCCGTGCATCCTGAGCTTGACGCGCGTGGGGGTCACTTCTTCGCGCAGAAGCGACTGCTTCCGCACGATCTCCTCGTGGGAGTCCATGGCGCACCACTGAAAAGGCGTATGCGGTTTCGGCACGTGGGTCGATACGCTGACGTTGACGCTCGCTCGCTTGTTGCCTTGCACCTTGCGGGCGACGTCGAGTGCACGAGCCCCGGTGCGTACGATGTCCCGAACGTCCTCGTCTTCTTCGGTCGGAAGCCCGATCATGAAGTAGAGCTTCATCTTGTTCCAGCCACGCGAGAACACGCGCTCTGCGGTTTCCATGAGTTGGTCATCTGTCACGTTCTTGTTGACGACATCGCGCATCCGTTGACTCCCGGCCTCGGGGGCAAACGTCAGACCGCCGGCGCGCTGGGTTTTCATGTCATCGAGCACATCCTCGCTGAGGCCGTACGCGCGGAGGGAGGAAACGCTGAGGGAAACTTGGCGCGAGGTCAGGGCCTCGACCGACTTCCGCACCAGCGGGGCGATCGCGCTGTAGTCCGCCGTAGAAAGGGAAGTGAGGGAGGCTTCGTCGTATCCGGCCTCGGAGACCGATCGCATCATCGCGTCCACGATGGCGTTGGGCTCCCGTTCGCGCACTGGACGGTAGATCATTCCGGCCTGGCAGAACCGACACCCCTCGGTGCAGCCGCGCGCGATTTCGATCGAGGCTCGATCGAACACGGTCTGACAGTTGGCGATCGGTCCGTCGACGGGAAACGGGTATTCGTTGAGGTCGGGGACGATCTCGCGTCGGATGGGAAACGGTGCGCTTGGATCCTTCGGCTCGACCACGTGCACCTGGGTGTCCGAACACAGGGTCGTTTGGTAGAGTGACGGCACGTAGAACGCACCGAGCCCGGCAATTCGCCGAAGCCGCTCTGCGCGCGGAAGGCCCGCTTCCTTCATCGCGGTCCAGGCGTTCATCAGCTCCGGAACCTTCCGCTCCCCGTCGCCGATCAAGAATGCGTCGATGAACGGGGCCATCGGTTCGGCGTGTGTCGCGGTGGGGCCGCCCGCAACGATCAGCGGGTCGTCGTCGCCTCGTTCGTCCGCCAAAAGCGGAATGTGTCCGAGCTCGAGCATCTGGAGAACGTTGGTGTAGGTGAGCTCGTACTGAAGTGAGAAGCCCACGATGTCGAACTCGTGCAAACCTCGAGCGCTTTCGAGCGAGCAGAGCGGTTGTCCGTGTGCCCGAAGCTCCGCTTCCATGTCGGGCCAGGCTGCGTAGGCGCGCTCGGCGAGACGGTCTGGGATCTGATTGACGATGTCGTAGAGGATCTTGTAGCCGAGGTGGCTCATGCCGATTTCATAGAGATCGGGGAACGCGAGGCAGATCCGACACCGGACATCCTCCCATGACTTACGAACCTCTCCCTGTTCACCACCGAGGTACTGGGCCGGTTTTTGCACACGGTCGATGAACCGGGCGTAGGGGTGTTCTCGGATGGGTCGCGTCTCGAGCACGGCCTAGTTTGACGCGTTCCAAGGAGTTTGCACGTTCGCACACTCGTTTAGGTGTAAACTGGGAAGAGTCCCTCCTCGGTCACCGAAAAGAGCGCAACCGAAATCGGATGCGGAGCGCGCTCGACGGCATCGTTGGCAAGCTTCGCGAGCAGAGGGGCGCCGCCTGTCGGGGCCACGAGCAAGACGTCTCGGTGCGGCGCCGCCGCAATCCAGCCCTCGGTCGAGAGCTGCCTCAACCGCACCGCGAGGTCGGGGAGCACCAACCGTGCGGCGTCTAGGCCATCTCCTTGGCGCACGCGTAAAAGACCGTCTTCGATGGGCTCGAGTCTCAGTTCCCGAGAGTGGGAGGCGAGGTTGCGGATCGCTTGGTGGAAGGCATCTCCGGTGCCGATCCATTGCTTGACCTCGGTCCGACGGACGTAGCGTGACCGAGGCCCGTAACGTAGTTGCAGGGTGAGGTGCACATCGTGCCCCACCTCTTCCTGATAGAGAGCATCGTTGTCCGGTAGCGAACCGAGAAATTTCCTGGACACGAGTCGCGGGAAGAGGCGGGCAGCCGCTTCGGCCCATTGTGTCTCGCGCGGCCGATCGTCCCCGGGCAACATACTGGCGATGCGCCGCGCCGCTTCTGCCGTGGCCGCCTGATCCTGGTCACGGGAGACTCGTTCGAGCCGGGCGAGGTCTACGGTGGCGCCGTTGTCGAGCTCTACGGTTAGCTCGAACTGCGACTCGATCTGAACGTCGGGCCGCTCCTCACCGAGGACCTCGGCGAAGATCGAAACGACGCGTGAGACCGGGCCCACTTCGTCCGCCTCTCGCTCGGCGACGGTGAGATACTCGGACAAGCAACGCCGTGGATCTTCTGCATCGAGTGCTTGCTCGATCGCGCCAAACGGGTCGAACCATCCAAAGCGTCCAAGCTGGACTCGGTGCGTTCCGGCCTGCTCCCGCGTGCGACCACCGAGGTGTTCGATCAGCAGGAGGCCAAGCAGGGCTCCCGCTCCCTCGACGAAGCGGTCATCTTCGATGGTGTTTCCGTCATGTTCTAAGAATCGCTCGATGCGATCGGCGAGCCACCGAACCCCCGTCGAGCCAGCATCCGGCAGCGCGGGCCCCTCAGCGTCAATGAAATTCAAAGCGCTGGGCACCAGTCGGCCCCCGACGTCTTCCATTGCCTCGACCCAGCTCGCCCCCACCTAGAACCCCAAGTCGACATTAACACGACTCGGGTTGCGCAGATAGAGCGCACGACGAATGAATTGACGAATGGCTCGTCCGGTGAAGAAGCTCGCGCTCGACCAGCTGGTCAAAGTGCTCGACCGGGTGCCCATCGTGTCGGGCGTGAAGAACGATCTGACCGGGCTTCGGGCGCTCCTTTACAATCGGCGGCCCCCTAGAATTGCGGCCCTCGGGCTCGAGAGTAGCGGACGGTCCTCCCTTCTGCGCGCGCTGATCGAGCGCAGCGCAGGCCAGGAAGCCTTCCATGCCGACCATGGTCAGTGGGTCCACATCGAGCACGTCGGTGCGAAAGTAGACTGGATGGAGCTCGACGTGGACCATCCGGACGCTCGATCTCAGTGGGAAGTGGCGCTCGACATGCAGAAGCCGGATCTGGTGCTGATCATGCTCGAGCCCGCGAGGATGGACCAAGGGTCTGCCGTCATCGAGCGATGCAAGAGCCTGCTGCGTAGCATTCCTGAGACCAAGAGCTCCGTGCGTGTGTTTCCGTTGCTCACGCATTGCGATCTGATCGGCCGCGGTGAGCAGGATGTGGAGTCGGTGCGTCGTGAGCTTGCAGGAAAGCTCCGGGCCGTCGGGCTCGTGGCCGATCCGCCCCGCGCGGTGTCCGCAATTTCGGGTCACGGCTTGGGGGGGTTGTCGGAGGCGATCGTGCTGGCGCTGCCGGAGGAGGCGCGGCTCGAGGCGGCCCGTGCGTTGACTCGCGCGCGCGAGGCGAGGATCCGCATTGGCAATGAGATCGTCCAAGCCTGCACTGCGGTGTCGGTTACCGTCGGGGTCACGCCGATTCCGTTTTCCGACATGGTGCTGCTGGGCCCGCTGCAAGCGATGATGGTTAGCTCAGTGGCGTACTTGAGTGGACGTACCTGGGGTCGCAAAACGGTCGCCGAATGGCTGGCGAGCCTCGGCGTCGTCGGTGGGATCGGAATGGGGCTTCGATTTGCCGCGCAAACGATTGCCAAGTTCGTTCCGGGCGCAGGGAACGCGGTATCCGCTGGCGTGGCAGGCGCGGGTACGACGGCGATGGGCCAAAGCGCGATCAAGTATTTCTTGCGTGACTGACTATGCCGGAGGCCCGTCTTGCCAGACGATGTCCGCCTCGTAGAGCGCGGCGAAGTGTCGGGCGAGCGGCTCCATGACTCGAGCGACCCCCACCTGTCGGCCGAGCTCCCTCGAAATTGAGGTCACCTCTTTGTCCTGAATCCCACACGGCACGATCAACTCGAAGTGGGAGAGATCGGTGTTCGCGTTGATCGCGAGGCCGTGCATCGTAACCCAACGACTGATTCGGACACCGACAGCGCCCACCTTCCGGTCCCCGATCCATGTTCCATTCAGTCCTTCGATGCGCGACGCGTCGAGACCAAAGTCAGCGCACGTTCGAATCATGGTCTCTTCGAGCGACCAAACGTACTTGCGAACGTCACGACGATCCGGATTGAGGTCGATAATCGGATACGCCACCAACTGACCTGGCCCGTGGTACGTCACGTCCCCTCCACGACCGACTTCGTGCACCGTGACACCATGCGCTTCGAGCGTTTCTCGTGACGCCAACACATGTGGCTCTCTCGCGGAACGCCCCAATGTCAGCACGGGGTAGTGTTCGAGCATCAGGACAGTATCGCCGATCTCGCCCGCGATCCGCTTGGCTTGAAGTCCCTTTTGTAGCGCGTGCGCCTTTTCGTAGCCGACGGTCCCAAGCTTGCAGAAGAGCATGCGCGTGCCGCCGTCCTACCGATTCATGATATGGATGGCTTCGCCGAGCGCGCTCTTGAACGACTCCATCACGCCTTCGCCGAGGGTAGGGTGCGGATGAACCGTGAGGGCTACGTCCTCGGCGAACGCACACATTTCCATGGCGAGGGCCGACTCGCTGATCAAGTCGGCCGCCTCTGGACCGACGATGGCCACGCCGAGCAGCTGATGATCGGCTTCGTCGATGATCACCTTGATGAAGCCATCGGTCTCGTCGACCGCCATCGCCCGCCCCGAGGCAGCAAACGGGAACTTCCCGATCTTGACCTTCTTGCCTTGGGCTTTCGCCTCGGTCTCGGTGAGGCCGACGGTTGCGATTTCGGGATCGGTGAAAATCGCGGCCGGCATGCCACGCCAGTCGCGGGCGGCTTTGTGACCGGCGATCACGTCAGCCGCGATCTCGCCTTCCTTGGACGCTTTGTGGGCGAGGTAGGGTGGGCCGGCGACGTCTCCGATCGCGAAGATAGTCGGCACGTTGGTGCGGAACTGATCGTCCACGATGATGTGACCAAGTTCATCGAGCTTGACCCCTGCCTTGTCGAGCCCGAGGCCTGCCGAGTTCGGTTTGAATCCCACGGCGACCAGAACCTTCTCGGCGTTGATCACCTGCTGCTTGCCTTCGGTTTCGATGGTGATCTTGGCCTTCCCACCAGTCTTGTCGAGGCTCACCGCCTTGCTCTTCAAGTAAATATCCGCCGGCTCCCCCTTCTTCAGGTGCTTCTGAACGACGCGAACCAGGTCGGGGTCGGTACCGGGCAGAAGCTGGTCCAACATCTCGACGACCGTGATCTTCGTGCCGAGCTTCTGATACACCATCCCGAGCTCGAGGCCGATCACCCCGCCTCCGATCAAGAGCATGCTCGCTGGGGCTTTTTGGAGGCTAACCGCTTCACGAGCCGTGATCACGACGTCGCCGTCGGGCTCGAACCCGGGGATTTGAATCATCTGCGTGCCGGTCGCGACGATGATCCCCTTGGTCGCCTTGTAGGTTTCCTTCTTGCCGTCCGTTCCGGTCACCTCCACGGTGTTCGGGTCGGTGATCGTCGCTGTCCCCATGACGATATCGCCACCGTTGCCCTTGACCAGGCTCGCCACGCCGCTCGTGAGCTTCTTGACGATGCCTTCCTTCCACTGCTGCATCTTGGCAACGTCGATCTCGAGGTTCTGGACGGTGATGCCCATGTGCTCGGCGTTGCGAACTTTGTTCGCGAGGTTCGCGGCGGCGATGAGGGCTTTCGAGGGAATGCATCCCCAGTTGAGGCAAACGCCCCCCATGGCTTCCTTCTCGACGCACAGCACTTTCACACCTAGCTGCCCCAGACGAATGGCAGCCACGTAGCCCCCCGGTCCGCCACCAATCACGATCGCTTCGTATTCGTTAGACATCGCGGGGAGTCTGCATCAGAGGCGGGGTCAGCGCCAGTGTCACCCGTCGGCTCTACGGAGTGCTATAGCTGGCTCATGCGATACCTCCACACCATGATCCGCGTCAGCGACCTCGAAGCTTCGCTCGACTTTTTCTGCAACAAGCTCGGCCTCGTGGAGCATCGGCGGTCTGAAAACGAGAAGGGACGCTACACGCTCGTCTTCCTCGCCAGTCCGGAAGACCGTAAACGCGCTAGCGAAGAAGCATCGCCACTCGTCGAGCTCACGTACAACTGGGATCCCGAGGAGTACGCCGGGGGACGTAACTTCGGCCACCTAGCGTTCGAGACCGAAGACATCTACGCGCTGTGCCAACGGCTGATGGACCACGACGTCACGATCAACCGACCCCCGAGGGACGGACGAATGGCGTTCGTGCGATCGCCAGACGGAATCTCGGTCGAGCTACTACAAAAGGGCAACGCCCTCAAACCCGCCGAGCCCTGGTCCTCAATGCCCAACACCGGCAGCTGGTAGGGGACACGCTAGGCCCTCGCAACCGCCCTGGTTTCAGGTGGTTACGACGCACACCGCGCAAACCCGAGGCCGTAGTGCGTTGTCGCGGTGTGCCTCGGAAGTTACCGTAATCACACCGTTCGCGGGGGGGTAGCGTGTCCCCTTAATTGGCCGACTCGAAGAGGGCGGCGGCGCCCATGCCGCCGCCGATGCACATGGTGACGATGGCGCGTTTACCACCTCGTCGCTTTAGCTCGTTGAGGGCGCTTGCTGTGAGCTTGGCTCCGGTGCAGCCGAGTGGGTGGCCGAGAGCGATTGCGCCGCCGTTCACGTTGAGCTTTTCGTCGGGGATGCCGAGCTCTTGCTGGACGTAGACAGCTTGGCTGCCGAAGGCCTCGTTGAGCTCGATCACGTCGATGTCGTCGAGTGTCAGGTCGGTCTTCGCGAGAAGCTTACGCACCGCCGGGATCGGGCCGATCCCCATGATCGAGGGATCGACGCCGGCTGTGGCGAACGAGCGGAAGTACGCCAGCGGCGTGATACCGAGCTCGTTGGCCTTCTCGGCGCTCATGACGATCGCCGCAGCCGCGCCGTCGGAAAGCGGCGAAGAATTGCCCGCTGTGACGCTGCCTTTTACGGCGAACACCGGTCGGAGCTTGGCCAGCGCTTCGATGCTCGTCCCGGGGCGAGGCATCTCGTCGACCTTGAACTCGAACAATGCACGCTCGCCGTTCTCATCGAAGCGAACCCCGTGTACCGGCACGATCTCGTCCTCGAACGCGCCTTTTTCGATCGCAGCAATCGCCTTTTCGTGGCTCCGGACCGCGAATGCGTCTTGCTGATCGCGGCTGATGCCGAACTTCTTGGCGACGTTCTCGGCGGTGATGCCCATCGGCGTGTAGGTCTCGGGATACTCGGCCATGACCTCCGGCGAGGCGCTAGGCTTGTTACCGGTCATCGGCACCATCGTCATCGACTCGACGCCGCCCGCGATCACCACGTCGTTGTAGCCGGCTGCGATCGCGCCGGCGCCTAGCGCGATGGCCTGCAGACCACTCGAGCAGAAGCGATTGATCGTCATGGCCGAAGTCTCTTCGGGAAGACCGCCCAGCATGCCAACCATGCGCGCGACGTTCATCCCTTGCTCACCTTCAGGAAACGCGCAGCCGAGGATGAAATCTTCGACCATCTCGGGCTTCACATCAGGATTGCGTGCGAGAAGGTTGCGGACGACCTCTCCCGCAAGCTCATCCGGACGACGGTTGGCCAGCGAACCCTTCTTCGAGCGCCCCACGGCGCTGCGAACGGCATCTACGACAACGATATCGGTCATGTTCTTTTCTCCTGATTAGATCCGCACACCTAGTTCCTCAAGGGCTTGTTGGTGGTGAGCATGTGTTGCATGCGCTCTTGGCTCTTCGGCTCGCCGCAAAGGCTGAGGAAGGCTTCTTTTTCGAGATCGAGCATCTGTTGCTCGGTGACCTCATGTGCGTGTCCGGACGGGCCGCCACAAAGAACGACGGCGACCTTGCGGGCGATCAATGCGTCGTGCTCGCTCGCGTAGCCACCCGCGGTGAGCGTGTCGATCATCATGTCGAGCGTCGCGATCCCACTCTCGCCCGGAAGCCTGTAGGACCGTGGCGCAGGCGGATGGTAGCCAGACTCGGCCATACCGATGACCCGAGCTTTGGTTTCGGTGAGTTGCCTCGCCTTGTCGAACGAAATGCCATCGGTCTTGCGGAAGTACCCAAATTCGCGCGCCTCAGCTCCGCTCATGGCGACCCGCGCCATCGCGATGTTTTGGAACGTCCGCGACACGAACGGCAGGTAGTCGACGTCGGTGCCGTCGGGGACACCATCGAGCGCGCGCCACAACATGTTCATGTTGCCCGCGCCACCGGGGAGCAGACCGACGCCCACCTCGACGAGCCCCGCGTACGTCTCCGCGTAGGCCTGGACGGCGTCGGCGCCCATGCAAACCTCGAACCCGCCCCCCACGGTCATGCCGAACGGCGCCGCCACCACTGGGATGGTCGAGTACTTCATCCGCTGGACGGCGTTCTGAAGCTCCGAAATCAAGTTCCCGATCTGGTCCCAGGCCTTTTGCTGGGCGGCCATCACCACGGCGAACAGATTGGCGCCCACACTGAAGTGCTCCCCTTCATTGTAGATCAGCAGCCCCCGGAAATCGCGCTCGGCGATCGTCACCGACTCGGAGAGCGCTGCGATGATCTGATCGTCGATGCTGTTGGCCTTCGTCGTGAACGTCAGCCCGAGCACACCATCGCCGAGATCCCAGGCTTCCGCGCCTCGGTTGCTGAAGACGGCCGCCTCGCCCTGCCGCATGATGGTCAGACTCGCGTTGCGGGGGTCGATATCGCGCGCTTCGTACTCGCCCTTCACGAGGTTGAAGACGCGCCCGTCATCGGTGTAGAAGCTCTCTGCGCCCGACGCGACCATCTTGTCAACCGACTCCGGAAGCGAAAGCCCATCGGCCTTTATTCGGTCGTAGCCGGCCTTGAACCCAATGGCGTCCCAGGTCTCGAAAGGCCCGAGGTCCCAGTTGTAGCCCCACTTCATCGCGTCATCGAGAGCTTCGACGTCGTCGGTGATCTCGCCGATCTTATTGGCCGAGTAGGCCAGGGTTCTCGAAAGAACCTTCCACGCGAACTTTCCCGCGGGACCGTCGTTCTCGACCAAAGCCTTCACGCGGTCGGCCGGCGAGCCTTTGAGCCCCTTACAGAATTTCTTGATGTCCGCATCGCCACCCTTGGCACGGTACTCGAGCGTGACCGGGTCGAAGGTCTGAATGCCTTCCTTGGTCTTCTTGTAGAAGCCGCCCTTGGTTTTGTTCCCGAGAAGCTTCTTGTCGACCATCTCGACCATGAATTGCGGCGGCTTGAACACGTCGCGCTCCGGGTCGTCCGGAAGTGCCTCGTAACAGTTGTCCGATACGTGCTTGAACGTATCGATCCCCACCATGTCGGCGGTGCGGAAGCTGGCGCTCTTCGGGTGTCCCATCGGGGGCCCCGTGATCGCATCGACGTCTTCGGGGGTGAGCTTGTCCTCGAGCATCTGGTGCATCGTCAGCGACATCGAGTAACAACCGATACGGTTGCCGACGAAGTTCGGTGTGTCCTTGCCGACGACGATCCCCTTGCCGAGCTGGTTCTCCCCGAAAGCCCTCATCCGGTTCATCACTTCCGGGTCGGTCTCATCGCCTGCCACGAGCTCGAGCAGCTTCATGTAGCGGACGGGGTTGAAGAAGTGCATCACCAGGAAGCTCTGGCGGAAGTGATCGGCTCGCCCCTGAAGCATGTCCTCGATACGAAGGCCCGAGGTGTTCGAGGCGATGACAGTTCCCTCATCGAGGGTGTTCTCGAGCTTTTCGAAGAGGCTGCGCTTGATGTCGAGGTTTTCGATGATCGCCTCGATCACGAGGTCGCAACCTTTCAACAAATCGACGTCGTCCTCCAGATTCCCCACCGTGATCCGCTTCGCGTAGGCCGGGTAGAAAAACGCCGCCGGCTTCGCCTTGAGCGCGCTCTTCAAGCCTCCCGCCGAAAACCCGTTGCGCTTCGCGGGGTCCTTCCTGTCTTTTTCACTCAATCCCGGGGGGACGATGTCGAGCATCACCACGTCGATCCCGGCGTTGGCAAAGTGGGCCATGATGCCGCTGCCCATGACACCCGCTCCGATAACGCCTGCTCGCCGAACTGGTTTGGTCATACCTCTCTCCTGCTAGTGGGGCGTGGGAACCTTCCGCAAGATCAGCTTGAGGGCAAGTCGTTACGTCGGGTGGCCGTTAACCCTTAGATGTTGCTCCGAGCGTCGCGACCAGGTCGTCATGGATCGCTCCATTACTTGCGACGGCACTGCCTCCGTAGATCGTTTCCTCGCCCGCCATGGAGGTGAACCTCCCGCCGGCCGCACGAATCAGGACCGCTGCGGCACACACGTCGTAGGATTTAACCCCGGGATCGACCATCGCATCCGCCCGTCCGAGCAGGACCTGCCGGTAGCCGTCGAAGTCTGGATATCCACGCGCCGAGTCGCATGCGTCCGCGAGCCCAACCAGTGCATGGCTGACCCCTCCTTCGGTGAACTGCTGGAGGCTGCCGTGCATCACGGTCGATTCGCCCAGCGCAGCCACCTTCGAAACGTGAGTTGGCTTACCATTATGGGTCGCACCTCGGCCGAGGGTCCCCACGAACAGGTCGCCGGCTGCGGGCATGTACGCGATTCCAACCACCGGGACCCCGTCCACTTCGATCCCACAGAGCACCGACCACGTAGGCAGGCCCCGGACGAACGCACGCGTACCGTCGATCGGATCAACGATGAAACGGAGATCTGGGTTGTCCCCATGTCGGCCGGTCTCCTCGCCAAAGAACTCCGCGTGTGGGTAGTGCTCCATCACATAGTCACGAATGAGGTGCTCGACCTCGCGATCGGCGGCCGTCACCGGGCTACGATCCGGCTTCTTCTCTGCTACGACCCCGCGATCGAAATGTTTCAGCGCAATGTCTCCTGCCTGGACGATCAGATCGGTGAGGGCTTGTAACGCGCCCGAGCCACCGATGCGATCTACGTCAAACCCGTTGCCCATGTGCCGAGCATGACCTGTCGTCACCCTCACGTGAAGCGGGGATGTTGCGGTTTCGTGACCTCGTTTTTCATTGACGCCCCCGCGCTTCTTCTCCACGATGGCTGCATGTCGCAAAGGGGGTCCATCGTGCCGTTCGCCGGGTGGCGGCGGCCGCGATTGCTGAGCGATTCTCCGTGGCGGGCGGCCCTTCGCTCGGTGGGAGATCGCGTTGTCCGGATCGCCGAAGAGGTGGTCGGCCAGGACATCGACGCCCGCATCGCCGGCATCAGAACCCACCCCAACGAGGTCGGCCACGATCCCTTTGGTTTCGACCCGGAAACCAGCCGCTACGCCCTCGCCGTGGCGGGCCTGCTTCACCGGCGCTACTTTCGCACCCAGGTTTTCGGGATCGACCGCGTTCCGAAGGACAGGGTGCTCATCGTAGCCAATCATTCCGGCCAGCTCCCGATCGACGCCGTGCTTATCGGCAGCGCGCTCATGCTGGACGCCGATCCGCCGCGGTTTCCGCGAAGCATGGTCGAGACCTGGACCGCTGAGCTGCCATTCATTTCGACGCTCTACCCACGGCTCGGCCAAGTGGTCGGCTCGCCGGAGAACGCGCGTCGTTTGCTGAGGCAAGAAGAGTCACTGATCATCTTTCCCGAGGGGGCCAAGGGGATCAGCAAAACTTTCGATCAGCGCTATCAGCTCACCGACTTTGGCCTCGGGTTCGTGCGGCTCGCGCTCGAGACCAACACTCCGATCATTCCCGTCGCGGTCATAGGCGGCGAAGAGCAGTATCCATCGATCGCGGACTTCAAGCCGCTGGCCAAGCTGCTTCGGATGCCGGCGTTTCCGATCATGCCACAGATGTTCTTCGGGATGGTTGCGCCCCTACCCACGAAGTATCGCCTTTACTTCGGAGAGCCTTTCCGGTTCGTAGGCGACCCCGATGACGACGACTCAGCAGTCGAAGAGAAGGTTTGGCTCATCAAGAGCACGATTCAGAGCATGGTGAACCGCGGCTTGCGCGAACGAAAGGGCGTGTTTATCTGACCTAGGACCTACTGGTTTTCATGCCTTACACACAACCCACCCATCCAAGCAAACCAAGCGCCCGCCCTCGAGGAGAGCCGGTCGAAATCCGTCCGTCCGCCCGTGCCCCGGTGGCCCGCGGCGTGTTCGATGACCCGAGCTCAGCAAGCACGAGGCCGTCGCGAACCAGCGGCGTTCGCCTGAGGTCCGGGACCGACGGCGCGGTGCTCGTCACAGGCATATGCGGGCGCCTCGGCAAGCTCCTCGCCCGTGAGCTCCACCGTTCGGACTCCGTGGTCGGCGTCGATCGACGGCCATTTACCGGGCGGCCCAAAGATATCGTCCATCACCAAATCGACATGCGCCGAAAGAAGATGAAAGACATCTTTCGCGGCCGGAACATCCGCGCGGTCGTTCATGTCGGCGTGCTTCACGACCCTCGGCGTAGCGACCGCGACCGACACTCCTGGAACATCGTCGCGTTTCAGAAGCTGCTCGAGTACATGGCGCAGTACGAGGTCCCCAAGCTCGTCGTCCTATCAGGGGCGAACGTCTATGGCCCCCAGTCCAACAATCCTCAGTTCCTGACCGAGGATGCACCCTTGCTTGGGGCTCAGCACTTCGGTGGGATGCGTGACTTGGTCGAGCTCGACATGCTCGCTCAAAGCTTCTTCTGGAAGCATCCAAGTAGCGAAACGGTCATTCTTCGTCCCTGCCACATCATCGGTCGCGTTCGGAACGCCGCCAGCAACTACCTTAGGCTCGACCGCCCGGTGATGATCATGGGCTTCGACCCCATGATGCAGGTCGTGCACGAAAAGGACGTGACACGCGCGATCCAACTCGCTCTGCGTCCTGGGGTTCGTGGCATCTACAATATCCACGGCCCCGGGGAAATGCCGCTTTCCCATCTGGTGCGCAACGCAGGGGGCCGACCGAGGGTGCTCCCATCGCCCCTTGCCCGTCTGGCGCTCGACCAATTGTGGCGATTGCGCCTCAGCAACTTCCCGTCCCAAGAGCTCGACCATCTGCGTTACGTCTGCATGGTCGACGACGGGCGAGCGCGTGAAGAGCTCGGGTACGAGCCGACCTACTCGATCGACCGCGCCCTTCGTGACCTCCGGAGAGTCCGGTACACGCTGTAGTTTCAGGGAGACGAAACGACTCAGCGACACTGCCCGTCGACGCAGTCCTGACCGTCCACACAATCGCCTTGGATGCGGCAGTCGCTCAGCATTTCGCTCGGGGCGTAACAGAGGTTGTCGAGACCACAGAGGGGCACCTGGCCGTCGAACGATTCGCAGATCGCGTCGGGATCTGGTGCCATCGTATTGCACTCGGTGCGGCACACGCCCTCGACACAGACCGACCCGTCGCAATCGAGGTCCGCTCGACAGAAGGGGTTCGGCGCATTCGGGTCCGGGGTGGTGCGAGGCCGGCAGAAGCCCTCGGCATCGCAGAGCTCGGTAGCGTCGTCGCAGCCCGAGTCGCAGCGTCGCAAACACGCGCCCTCGACGCAGTTGGTGGCGAGGTCGGGGCAATCGCTACTGTCGATGCATTGCCCGGCCGTCGGGAGGCAGAGGCTGTCTTGGCAGGCGGTGCCGCTCGGACACCGGGTGGTATCACCGCACAGAAGTCGGCATCGGTTGTTGGCACAGGTGAAACCCGCGGCGCACTGGAAGTCGAACTGGCAGGTTTCGATCACAGGCAAGCAAAGGTTCTCGATGCAGAGCTCGTCCGAGCCGCAGTCGGAGTCCACTAGACAGGTGCCCGCCACTTCCGGGCGGCAGCTGTTCCTGAAGTCACACTCGAACCCGAAACTGCAGTCCCGGTCCTCTCGGCATTCGGAAAGGCTTGGGATCAAACAGGCGCTCTCGGACCGCTCACAATAGCTTCCAACCGGGCAGTCTCCGTCGGTGAGGCAGATCCCAAAATCGAAGGCCACGCACTGATTTGTCCACGGATCGCAGAAAGCGTCCAAAGGACAGTCGAGATCCTCGAAACAGGAGATCAGAACCTCCCGCGGTACGGGCTCTGGTCCGTAGATCGGACAGCCGATGAGGAGGAGCATTGCCGGGAGCAGTGAGAAAATGCGTGCTTTGGCCATATCCCTCGGACGGGGAGGCACCGGGGGTATTCAATGGCCCGGCACTGGACGGTCTACGGCGCTTGCGCCTATGCCAAGAATGTGTCGTTTAGGGCGCCGTTTTGGCGCAGGGCCTCGTACAGGACGATCGCGACGGCATTGCTGAGATTCAGGCTCCGAACCGGCCGCAGGGTTGGGATCGCCCAGACGCGATCGCGGCCGGCGAGAAGCGCCTCGGGGAGACCCACCGATTCTCGCCCGAAGACCAGGGCATCCCCGGGTTCGAAGCTCGCTTCGAGAAACGAGTGGCTCGCTCCCCCAGAAAAGAAATGAATTCGACCGGATCGACTCGATTCCTCGAATGCTCCGAACGATTCGTGACGCTGCACGTCGACCAGATCCCAGTAGTCCAGGCCTGCTCGGCGCACCGCGTGCTCGTCGATCGAGAATCCGAGACGCCCCACGAGATGCAGAGGCGAACCAGTCGCGGCGCAGGTACGGGCGACGGCCCCGGTGTTGGGGGGGATCTCCGGTTCGACCAGAACGACCCGAAACGGAGTGTCGAGGGGTCGCGCGCGGAGCTTCGGGCCTTGGGACATGACGCTTCTTACGATACAGCCTATCGACGTGGCAAAGCGGACTTGGTTTTGGCTCTTTTCGGTGGGGGCAGTGGTCGTGGCGATTTGGATGGTTGAGAACCGTTCCGAACCGCCGTCGGTGCTTGCTCCTTGGACCAACGTCGCGGCGCTGGTGCCGGCCCCCCGGGGGCTCGATTGGGGTGACGTGACGAACTATCCCGCGCTGAACGAAGCCCTTGGAGGATTCGATCCGGACGCTCTTCGTCGTTCTCTCGACGAGGCCGGCCTCGATGCTCTTTGGGTCGGCGTGACACCGGAATCTCCGTGGGGGCCAGAGCTTCCTCTCGCAGACCGCTTCGCGGCAGGAGGCGTCATTCGTGGGTTTCGTGGGGTCTACCTGGCGCCCGAGGGGATGCTCTACGCGGTAGATAGGACTGTGTGGCCCGAGGCGTTGGCGGCTCGTGTACTTGGGCCCGTGGCCCGCCAGATCTTGGAAGGCCACAAACCCCCGTCGATCGACGCGTTCCCCGAGGCTCTAGCGCGCCGGCAGTCGGTCGAAATACTGGTACTCCTGCGTGGGCCCAACGGGGTTCGGCTTTGGCGGTCAGCACGGGCCGAATCGATCGCCGAGGGACTGAACACCGCGGCGCTCGCGGCGCGCAAACGTTGGGATGAGCGACGCGAGACGATGGGCGGGCCGCTCGAAGATCGACTCGATCAGCTGGATGTGGAGGTGGCCCTGCTGTTCGATGATGGCACGCTCGATGGGCGTGCGGTGTCCTTGATCGATTCGCTGGTGAAGCCCTTGCATGGCGTGGCCTACGAGCAGCCCGCGCGATGGCGCTATCTGTTGCCGACCGCCACGCATGATGGAAGGAGCCCGAGCGAAGCCTACCGGCAGCTGTTTGTCGACAACGGGCTACCCGAGGAGAGCTTCGATCGAGCGGACCTGCGGCTCTACCGACTGCGGATGAAAACCGTATCGGTGGATCACGGCTCGGCTGGCTCGAGGCGTGGGGGCGGTCCCTCGGGTTCGGACGAGGGCTCGTCTTCTGGGTCGGAGTCGAGGGTCTCGAAGGAGGAGTCGGGCTCTTCTGCAGGGAGTAGAACGACGAACGTGGTGCCAAAGCCCTGACGGCTGCGGACGTCGATCCGGCCACCTGCTTCGGACACGATGCGCTGCGAGATCGCTAGGCCGAGTCCCGTGCCTTGCTGCTTCGTCGTCACGAAGGGAACGAATAGGTTCGCGAGGAGCTCCGCGGGGATGCCGGGCCCTGTGTCCCGAACGCTGATCTGAGCCCATCGCTGCGCTCCCCCGCCGATTCGGAAGCGGTCCTGGGTGCGGGTCTCGACGAAGATGTCCCCGCCGCTCGACATGGCTTGAACGGCGTTCTGCACGAGATTGATCAGCACTTGGCGGAGATGCTCGATGTCGATGCGCACCTGGGGGAGGTCATGGTCGATCGACACGTGGAGGGTCACGTCCGTGCCGTCGCATTCGGGCCGCAGCAGTTGGAGGGTTCGCTGGACGGCCCTGTTCACGTAGATCGGCTGGGGGTCGGTTTGGGCTGGGCGGGCGTAGTCGAGGAACGAGCTCACCACGCGATTGAGTCGGTCGACCTCATCGACGATGATGCCGAGGAACTCCGGGCCGTCCTCCGGGCTGCGATCGGCCTCCGAGAGATACTGGGCGCTCGCTTTGATCGAGCCGAGTGGATTTCGGATTTCGTGCGCGAGGCCGGCCGCCATCTCACCGAGGGCTGCAAGGCGATCCTTTTCCTTCATCTGCCGATAGAGCTCGGAGTTCTCGACCGTGATGGCGACTTGGGTGGCGAGGCCCGCCAGGAGCTGGACTTCCTCTCTCGAGAAAGCATCTCGCAAACGATCATCTCGAACCGTCAAGAGGCCGTAAAGATGGCCGTCCTCGCCAAGCACCCCCAGGCATACCGACGCTTGAAGCGCGCGTAGAATCACAGTGACGTCGTGGAGTGTCTCGGCTTCCCGGTCGTCACCCCGCTCACGGCGCTCTTCGAGCTCACGCTCGACGTTCTCGAGGACGGCCGTGCCAGTGTTGGCGAGTCGGTCGAGGAGCGGTCGGGCCGGGGCCATCTCGATTCGCTCGGGAGGGGGAGGACCGAAGTGGTGCATGGCGACGAATGTGAGCGCATCGGGGTCCAGTAGGTAGAACGCGCCCTGCGTGAAGCGCGGCGAGGCGTCGAGGCCGGTCATCAGGGCGGTGCCGAGCTCATCGACGTCGAGGGTGTGGGTGAGGGATCGACGGAGGTCGAGCACGGTCTGCTCGAGCTCGAAACGCTCGTGGAAAAAGACCTGCGAAATCCATTCTTGGACCCTGGCGCGGACCGGGTCGAAGAGGAGGAGCACGACGAACGCCGACACCACTATGTGCAGGAACAGTTGCTCGCCCGAAACGAGGCGCATCAGCCATAGGAGCAGCGCCAGCATGAAGGCGAGGGTCGTCAAAACACCTAGGCGGCCGGCCAGCGCGTAGAGATCGATCAGACGACGGTGCATGATCGACTGCGAGAGTGCGTAGAGGAAGACCAGGATCAGGATCGTCCCCCCGACAGGCGGGATGTCGACGCCGACGTACGACAAGTAGGGCAGGTACTCGATCAAGGTGAAGAGGCCGCCAAGTGCACCGACCAAAGCGATATATCGAAGGCGTGCGCCCTCCAAAAGCGACGTCGTTTCGGAGCCGAGCTTGTAGAGGTACCGGAGGGCCAAGGTCAGAAAGACGATGACGTAGAGGAGGAGCCCGGTAACGACGATCGCGTGATCGTAGAAGGGGGTGAGCATCGCGCCGAGAAGGATCACCGCGGCGACGACCGATGCCCGCCTGACGAATCGGGTCCTTTCGGTTTCCCACGGCGCCATCGAGCCGAAAAAACCGACCGCCGAGAGGGGAAGCAGGACACCACAGATCAGATTGAAGCGCTCCCAGAACGGTATTCGCCCAACGACACCGAGCATGAAGGTGCTGACGTACCAAAGGGCTGTGTTGATCGCGAGGATGCCGAAGAGCCAGTGGGCACGTTGCCGCTGAGGTCGTAGCAGCACGCTCGCCGCTAGGGCGACGCACAAAAGGGCTGCAATGAACGAGGTTTGGGTACGCGCATCCACGTGCGAAGCGTAACAGCTCCCCAAGGCCCGGTCAGACACTAGAATACAGGGGAGGATTGCATGGAGATCTTGGACGGGGCGATAGGGACCGAACTCATCGGGCGTGGGATTGAGCTCGACGGCGCGGACTGGAGCGCGCGAGCGATTCGTCGAGCCCCCGAAGTTCTCTCCGAGGTCCACGCGGCCTATGCGAAGGCGGGTGCGACGCTTCATACGGCGAACACGTTTCGGACACAGCCGGGCGTGCTCGGAGACGAGTGGTGCGATGATCTGCGCGCCGCGGTGGCCATCGTAAGAGCGGCGGTCCCCGATACGCAAAAGGTGCTTGGGAGCATTGCGCCGATCGAAGACTGCTATCGACCGGACCTCAGTCCGGGAAGGGCAGCCTTGTCGCGGCACCGGGAGACAGCCCTGGCGTTGGCTGACGCCGGGTGCGATGTGTTGCTCTGCGAGACCTTTGCCGATGAGGCGGAAGCGCTCGCCGCCCTCGAGGGGGCACGCGAAGTGGGGCTTCCGGTTTGGCTATCGCTGACCGCGGGTCCGTTCGGCGAGCTTCTGACGCCGTCGGACTTCGAGCGCATCGGTCGCGAGGCGGTGTCGCTCGGCGTCGATCGCTTGTTGGCGAACTGCATTGCGGCGACTCAGATGACGCCCTTCGTCGAGGCGTTCGCGTCGCTCGGCGTACCCGTGGGCGTCTATGCAAATGCCGGGGGCAAGGACGAGCGGCTCGGCTGGGCTAATGCGGACGAGGATGCGGCCGAGCGCTACGTCGAGCTCGCGGAGCGCTGGGCGGAAATTGGCGCCACCGTCATCGGTGGGTGCTGCGGCACGGGACCCCTGCACATTCGCGCGCTGAGCGAACGTTTTGGATCAGGAGCTGGCGACGTTCTTGGTCCCGGCGCCTGACTCGACGAGCTCGCGGACGCACCGCACCAGGTCTGAGGGGTCGAACGGCTTTCGGAGCCATCGATCCGGCTGCCCGTTCGGATCGATGTCGGCGGGTGGGGGCGCGCCGCTCATTATCGCGGCGCTCGACACCAGTCCCTTGTCGCGCAGTTGGCCTAGAAGAATGTCGCCACGGGCATCAGGGAGCGTGAGGTCAATCAAGGCCGCCGAGAAGATTTCCTCGCGTGCGAGCGCCTTGGCCCCCGATGAGACGCATGTCGATGTGACGCCTCCTAGGTGGAGCGTCGTCGCTATCAAACCGCGCACACCTTCGTCGTCCTCGACTACGAGGACGTGGACACGCTCTGCCTCTTCGGGCTTCATGACGCGACTGATTCGAGTTTGTCGTGGAACGAGCTCGGATTCGCGCTTCACATCCGCTTGTGGGAGCTGAATCCGGAACGTGGCTCCTCGTCCTGGTGACGTATCCAAGCGAATCCGACCTCCAAGCGATTCCACGGTGCCCCGCACGATGGCGAGGCCGAGACCCGTGCCTTCCGAACGCGTCGTGTAGTACGGCTCGAACGCGCGCTGCTTCTGAAAGTCGGACATCCCCGGCCCGTTGTCGCGAACCTCGAGGTCGACGAGCTTGCCGCGGTGTCGCGCATGGACGGAGACTTCGCCACCGCTGGGCACCATCTGCACTGCGTTGTGAGCCAGGTTCCAGACAATCGAGAACAGCTGCGAGCGTTTGGCCTCCACCCAGCATGCGTCCTCTGCCTCGGCATGCACGTTCACGCGCTTCTGCTGTGCTTCAGGACGAAGTAAACGCACGACGTCTCGAATCACTACCGTGAGGTTGGTGCGACTTCGCTCGTGATTGGTGTGACGCACCATCCTCAGCAGGTCCTGGGTCGCGTCCCGGGCAACCTGCGCGCTCTTCTCGATCAGCGAGAGAGCCTCTTCGGGCGGCGCCTTGTCGGGACGTTCGCGAGCGACTTGGGCCCAACCGACGATCGCACTCAACGCGTTGGCGACTTCATGGGAGACACCTGCGGCTAGATCCGCCGCCGCCGCCTTCGCTCGTACGCTTTCCGCGACAGGGCTCTCCTGCGATGTGATCAAAAGAGCGACTCCGTCCGCACCTGTCGGTATCGCAAGTACCTGCACACCGGGGCGGGGGTCGAAGGCAGCCTGTCGCCCCGCGCGCGCCTGGGCGACCAGGTCTTCGAGCGCGGTCGTGTCCGGTGCGTCGACCAGCTTTCGCGCGTCTGCAAGCAGGTCGCTCGGCTCCGTCGTGCCGAGCCGCTCCAACGCGTGAACATTCGCGCTCACCGTCCCACCGGAGTCCTCTTCGAGGAGCGAAAGGCGCAGTTGGTTAGCCAGCCAACGAATTAGTTCTAATGACACCGCAAACGTCCGTTTCAACCAAAATGTACGCCGGTTAGAGCGGTTTCGTCAATCGAAAGGCATGTTTTGGTGAGCAAGTGCGCAGACCTCGCTTAGGGGGTGTCGCGTTCTTCGTGCCATACGGCTCCTACCGTTCCCTGGGTGTCCAGATTTGCGTGGACCTCGCGGCACCCCCATTATGGGGACCAGGGGGGGATATGAAAATTTTCAGTTTTATTGGATTATGGGTGTTTGCCTCGGTGGGGGTCGCAGGGTGCGGCGACACCGGAGACGGCTTGATCAGCCCGGGCGATCCGAGCGCGCTTTCGAGCGCAATCTCGATCGAGGGCGCGGTTCGCATCGAAGGTCAGCCTCCAGCACCGGGTGGCGGAACCGGCGAAGCGCCCGTCATTACCGGAGGGTCAGCTCTGGAGATCACGAGCGGGGACACCGCTGAGCTCCAGCTCGGCTTCGAGTCGGAAAGCGGATACGAGGACTGCTATGTCCAGGTGGACGGCGCGGATGACTACTTCTTGATCAGTCAACCGAGCGGCGTCACCTCAGGGACGATCACGATCGAAATCAACATTCCGCCCGAGATCGATACGGGGGCGTTCAGCTTCTACACATGCATCGTGGGAGCCAATGGCTCGGTCTCCAATCCGATCTCGACGCCGGTCGGAGTCACGAACCCGGGTGGCAACATACCTCCCGGCGGCAACGATTTCATCTGCGCCTCTGACGACCCGCAAGTCGGCACTCTTCTTTCGTGCCCGAACGGCGGGATGATCGACTTTTGTGTCAATCAGAGTGCCAACGCCTGTTACTACAGCGCCGGCGGAAGCCAGTTCAGCTGCGCCAGTTGCACCACTCAGAACGGACTGTTGGGCTGCGCCCAAGCGGCAGTCGAAAGCTGCTTCTAAGCGGACCACGAGGAAGGGCTTTTCTAGCGCCTTCTGAGCGCAAGTCGCGACAAAGGCGATGCGCGCGAGCGATGCTCCTCATCCGTGATGGATCGATCCTCAATCGTCCGTGGTAGAGGGGTAGCCATCGAGCCGCCCAGCAAGTTGCTGCAGCGGGCGCCCAACAGCTTGGTCCAATCTCGTTGACCTGAAGTTGACGTGATGACCTGAAATCAGGTAATGTTGCGCGACGAAACGTGAACATGGTAATGCCGGTAAGTTCCCGGGGTTATTGGTAAATGGTTGAGATTCTTGGGGTTCGTTGAGGCTTCGAAAACAGGCCTATGCAGTGCGCAGACCTCGCCTCAAAGGTCGGATCTGCTACTTTCGGCGCCCCATGGCCGAGCCGAAAATCACCCTTGATGAGGTTTTGCACGTTGCCAAGCTGGCCAGACTCCAGCTGTCTGACGAAGAAGCCGATCAGATGCAGGCCCAGCTCGATTCGATTCTCGGGTACCTAGCGGAGCTCGACGAGTTGGATGTCTCGGACGTCGAGCCGACATTCCACTCGATCTCGATGGACGCGCCCCTTCGTCGCGATGTCCCGGTGCCTTGCGTTGACCGCTCGGAGATCCTCGCCGCGGCTCCCGAGAGTGAAGCCGGAGGCTTCGCGGTGCCGCTGGTTCTCGAGGTCGACTCATGACGGGTTTCCCCTGGCAGAGCGCGTTCGACATCCGTGAGCAGGTTGCCAGTGGTGCGGCGACCGCCGTCGAGGTCACGCGCGCGTACCTTGCGCGGGTCGAGGAGCTTAACCCGAAGCTCTCGTGCTTTCTCTACGTGGACTACGAGGGGGCGCTCGCCGCGGCCGCCCAGGTCGACCGCGCGCGTGAAGCGGGCGAAGAGCTCGGGCCGTTGGCAGGGGTTCCCGTCGCCGTCAAAGACAACCTCTGCACGCGAGGTGTTCGCACGACTTGTGGATCGAAGATCCTCGGGAACTACATCCCTCCCTACGATGCGCATGTGGTGGAAGCCCTTCGAGGGTCTGGCGCCGTGATCGTTGGAAAGACGAACCTGGACGAGTTTGCGATGGGGTCGTCGAACGAGAACTCGGCCTTTGGCAACGTGCACAACCCCTGGAACCTCGAACACGCACCGGGAGGGTCGTCGGGTGGCTCTGCGTGCGCAACGGCGGCGGGGTTGGCGTCGTTGGCACTCGGCAGCGACACCGGGGGCTCCGTCCGCCAACCGGGGGCATTCTGTGGAATCACCGCGATCAAACCGACCTATGGTCGTGTGTCGCGCTACGGGTTGATCGCCTTTGCATCGTCGCTCGACCAGGTAGGCCCCATGGCACGATCAGTCCGCGAAGCATCGCTCTTGCTCGAAGTGGTCGCCGGTCACGACGAGCGTGACGCCACCTCGGCGGATCGTGAGCTTGGGGCATACCACGACGCGTGCAGTCGTGGAGTGAAGGGGCTTCGAGTCGGGGTCGTCCGCGGTCAGCTCGATGATCTCCAAGACTCCGACGTGCGCGAGGCGATCGAAGCTGCCCTTGCGAGCCTCTACGAACAAGGCGCGACTCTCGTCGACGTCGCGCTTCCACATGCGAAACATGCGGTGTCGGTGTACTACCTGATCGCGCCCGCAGAGGCATCGAGCAATTTGGCGCGATTCGACGGCCTTCGTTACGGCCTTCGGGTTTCGGGGAAAGACCTCGCCGACACTTATGCGGCGACGCGAGGGCAGGGGTTTGGTCCGGAGGTGCGTCGACGCATCATGCTCGGCACGTACGCCCTTTCCGCTGGTTACTACGACGCGTTCTATCTTCGCGCGCAGCGGGTGCGCACATTGATTCGTCGCGACTACGACGCGGCATTCGAGTCATGCGACGTGTTGTGCACCCCGACGACGCCCACGCCCGCGTTCGCACTCGGAGAGAAGACGAACGACCCGCTCGAGATGTATCTCGCCGACATCTTCACGTTGCCTCCGAGCCTTGCCGGGCTGCCTGCGCTCAGCACTCCTTGTGGGCTCTCGGCCGACGGGCTTCCCATCGGGATTCAACTCGTCGCGCCTCCGTTCGACGAAGAGCGGCTCTGCAGTGCGGCGCAGGTCGTGGAAGACGCCCGCGGGCTCGTTACTTCCCCTCCGCCTGCTTTCGCATGATGACCGACGCCTTTCGGCGTTCTTCACCAGCAACTTCGATGCGATTGCGGCCGCGCGCTTTGGCGCGATAGAGCGCCTGGTCGGCTTGTTCGATCAGCATTTCTGCGGTGATGCCCTGACCAAGCATGGCAAGCCCGACGCTCACCGTGATCTGCTCGGGACCACCTTCGACTTTGGGTGTGTTCGCAAGTCGGCCTCGGAGTCGCTCGGCCACGATGCGCGCGGCGGTGAGCTTGATCTCGGAGAAGATCACCAAGAACTCTTCGCCACCCCACCGTGCGACGACGTCGTTTCGTCGCACGTATTCGGTGAGTGACTTGGCGATCTGCTGGAGCACGCGATCGCCAGCGTTGTGCCCGAACTCGTCGTTGATTGCCTTGAAGTGATCGACGTCGCACATCGCGACGCAGAGGCCGGTGCCGCTTCGCTGGGAGCGCGCGATCTCTTCCTCGAGTCGTTTTGCGGCGTGGCGGCGGTTGTAGAGGCCGGTCAGGCCGTCTGTGAGCGCCAGAAGCTGGGTTTCCTCCACGAGAAAGAGGGATTTCACGACGATCCCGAGCGCGCTCGCGATGAGCTTGGCGCTTTGAATGTCGACGTCCGCGCAGTCGCTGGCGCCGCCGAAAATCTGCAGGGCGCCCAGGGTCTCGTCCCGCACGCGAATCTCGCAGATGTGCGCCTTTCCGCCGACGACGTTGTGGCCCTCCCCAAACTTCGGGTCGGTTTCCACAGTCGTGTGCGTCGCGGGTACGTTGCACTCCGGGATGGCTAGCGCGGCGAGACCAGCGGTGGGGTCGCCTTCGGGCCAGGGACCGCGCGCGCGGATCGAGTAGGTCGGACCCCCGGGACCCAAGAGCTGAAGCACGAGATACGGGCAGCCGATGACCTCCGCGGCGAGCTCGAGCGCTCTTTCCCCGAATTCGATGCGGTCGTGCACGTAGTCCATCAGGTTGCGGACCTCGGACGCGACAACGACGTCGAACAAGTGGTGGTCGAGCACGGCGCTCACCCTCTCGAGGGGAGTGCCCATCACCTGCGGACGCGTGCTGTCCCGCGGGACGCGACCCGCCATGAGCTTCTTGACCGCCGGCAGGAGCCCTTCGTCCAGGTCTTCCTTGGTGATGTAGACATCCGCGCCAGCGTTTCGTCCCCAGAACCTAGTCTTGGCTTCGTTGGCGGCCGTCAACAAGACAAAGGCGATGTCGGACATGCCCGGGTCCCGTCGAAAGACGCGACAGAGTTGCACTCCCGTGATCGCCCCCATCTCGATATCGCTCACCACCAAGTCGAATGTCTGGTCGAGTGTGAGTTCGAGGGCCTCTTCACCGGAGCTGGCTTCGGTGATGTGGAAGTTCATCGCTTCGAGCCTCTGAACCACGCGGCGGCGGATCGACGGACTATCGTCGACCACCAAGACCCGAAAAGTTTCGGGTGTTTTGATCCCCTGCCCAGAGTTCGTAGGCATTTCCACCCATCCTCCATATTGCTAAAATCCATCACCAATTGCCAACCTATCTTGGCGGCCGCACACCGTGGCCAACCGTGCTAGGTGCGCTATAACGCGCCCGCATGACCACCTATGAGCCCGTGATTGGACTCGAAGTACACGCGCAGTTGCGTTCGCGCACCAAGCTGTTCTGTGGGTGCCCGACCGAGTACGGGGCGCCCCCCAATGAGCACACCTGTCCAGTGTGTCTTGCCCTTCCGGGCGCGCTTCCCGTGCCCAACGCAAAGGCGATCGAGCTTGCCGTACAGGCTGGGTTGGCGCTCGGATGCCAGGTCGCGCCGCACAGTCGCTTCGCCCGGAAGAATTACTTCTATCCCGATCTCGCCAAGGGATATCAGATCTCTCAGTTCGAGCTCCCGTTAAACGAGAAGGGTCACCTCGACATCGAAGTCGACGGAGGGACCAAGCGAATCGGCATCACCCGTATCCACGTCGAAGAGGACGCTGCCAAGAACCTGCATGGTGTTGGTTCTGGCGCGGTCACTCTCGTCGATTTCAATCGAGCTGGAACTCCGTTGATCGAAATCGTGAGCGAGCCGGACCTAGGAAACGCCGATGAGGCCGAGGCCTATTTGAAGAAGCTCCGCGACATCCTGATGTTCATCGGGGTCAACGATGGAAACCTCGAAGAGGGTTCGTTTCGCTGCGATGCCAACGTCTCTATTAGACCGGTGGGGCAAGAGGAATTGGGGACGCGTGCCGAGCTCAAGAACATCAATTCGTTTCGTTTCGTCAAGAAGGCCATCGAGCATGAGATCGCGCGCCAAGAAGGAGTGCTGGAGGGTGGTGGCAAAGTCGTTCAGGAAACCCGAACTTGGGTCGAAGCGCAGAACAAGACTGTCTCGATGCGCAGTAAGGAAGAGGCACACGACTATCGGTATTTCCCCGACCCGGATCTGCCGCCACTCGCTGTCGACGAGAAACGGATCGAAGAGCTACGGGAGGCGCTGCCGGAGCTACCCGAGGCGAAGCGCGTTCGCTGGCGGAACGACCTGGGGTTGACCGACTACGACGCGGGCGTGTTGTCTGCGCACCCGGAGATCGCCAAGTACTTCGAAGAGGCGGCCGACAGGTTTGCCAAACGACTCGGCAAGGGGAAAGCGAGCGAGGCCGGCAAGAAGGTCGGCAACTTCATCCAGGCCGAAGTTCTTCGTCACGTTTCGACCGATGGTCTTGCAGCCGTGTTCCCGGTGGGCCCTGCCGCCGTCGCGGAGCTCCTTGCCGTCGTCGAGGACGGAACGATCAACGGAAAGATCGCCAAGAAGGTGTTCGCCACCATGGTCGACAGCGGGAAGTCGGCAGGGATCATCATCCACGAGGAGGATCTCGCCCAGGTGACCGACGCTGGCGCGATCGAGGAGGAAGTGCGTCGTGTGCTCGAGGCCAACCCCTCGCAGGTCGAGCAGTACAAGGGTGGCAAGACGGGGGTCATCGGGTTCTTCGTCGGTCAGGTCATGAAGGCGACGAAAGGCACCGCCAATCCCAAAGTGGTCAACGAGACGCTCAAACGGCTTCTAGACGCGCCATGAACCACAACCTCTCACGTGAACCGTTGAGCGGCGCCGACTGGTTCGCGGTCGAGTACGACCCGGCCACCGACGAGGTGGTGATGCTCGACCAGCGCCTTCTGCCCACGGAGGTCAAGTACCAACGGTATCGCACGCCCGACGAAGTGGCAGGTGCGATTCGCGACATGGTGATTCGCGGCGCTCCGGCGATCGGTATCGCCGCGGCGTACGGGCTAGCGCTGCTCTCACGTCACGAAGACAGCGACGCGAAAATGTTCTTGGTCGCCAACGGTACGGCAGGGCGCGTCCTGAACGAAACCCGCCCGACGGCGGTCAACCTCGGCTGGGCGATCGCGCGGATGTCGCGCAAAGCGGGGGCGGTCGCGGAGTTCCCTACGCACGAGCGTTTCGAAGGGATGTTGGCGGAGGCCGAGGCGATGCATCGCGAGGACGTCGAAGCTTGTCGCCGGATGGGAGAGCTCGGCGCAGCCGACGTGCCGGAGGGTGCAGTGATCCTTACCCATTGCAATGCGGGGGCGCTCGCCACAGGGGGCTACGGGACGGCCCTTGGCGTCGTCCGCGCGGCACATGCCCAGGGCAAGAGGATCCGCGTGTTGGCGGACGAGACGCGACCCTACCTCCAGGGCGCAAGGCTCACAGCGTGGGAGCTTCACCGAGATGGCATTCCGGTCGAAGTCATCACCGACAACATGGCCGGGCACTTCTTCCAAAAAGGGGAGATCCAATTCGTCGTCGTCGGGAGCGACCGCATCGCGGCGAACTCCGACGTGGCGAACAAGATTGGCACCTACTCGATCGCTGTGCTGGCGAATCATCACGAGGTCCCGTTCACCGTGGCCGCGCCGTGGAGCACGGTCGATCTTCGCGCGTCTTCGGGCGCGAACATTCCCATCGAGGAGCGGTCGCGCGGTGAAATTGCGCAGATCGGGAACCGAATCTTGGTGGAGGATGGAATTCCCTGTCGGCACCCTGCCTTCGACGTCACCCCCGCCAAGCTCGTCGACGCGATCTACACCGAACGCGGAACCGTGCACCCCAAGATCGGCGAGCGCCCCGATGTGTTGCGTGGTTGAGGCCTCAGAGGCGGAGGAGGGCGGCGCCCCAGTTTAGGCCTGCACCGAGGGCGAGAAAGCACAACAGGTCGCCCTCGGCTATTGCCTTTTCGCGTCGAAGCTCATCGGTGAGGATGCCGATCGTGCCGGCGGATGTGTTACCGTAGCGGGCGATGTTCGAGGGGATCTTCTCGGGTGGGATCTTGAGAGCCCGACGTACCGCTTGGTTGATGCGGTCGTTTGCCTGATGCGCGATGAAACAGTCGATATCGTCTTTCGAAACGCCGTAAGTCTCGCAGATCGAGTTGACCGTTGAAGAGAGCGTTCGGACGGCCTTCTTCAGAAGGGATTGCCCGCGCATCTGCGGAATGTGGGCGTCCGCGAGGAGCGCTTCGGGCGTCACGTAAGGCACGTTTCGAAAGCCGACTCCCTCGACGAAGAGGTGGTCGAATGAATCCCCCTCGCTGTGAAGCTCGGCGCCGATGAACCCGCCATCTGGGTTGGGGCTCTTTCGAAGTACCATCGCTCCGGCGCCATCGCCGAAGATCACCGCGAGGCCGCGGTGCCTCGTCGCGCGCTCGAACGCTTCCGGCGATACCTTGCGGTCGGACTGGGAGCGCAAGACGTCCCAGTCGGTCCAGGGCATGAAGCCCGCGTGCACGTCAGCACCCACCAGCAGAATGGTTTTGGCC
>CAXMND010000002.1:0-18614 GCA_964194675.1 uncultured Coxiellaceae bacterium
GATGGTCGAGGCCGTTCGAAAGCTCGACGTCGGGCGTCTTGCGGAGCGCCTCGCATCCGATCCCCTCGCGCCCGTCTTGAACGAAAAACAGCTCGAGGGGCTGAAGAAGCGCCAGCAAGCATTCCTCGCACACGTAGACAAAATGATCGATCGGTTCGGTGAGCGGGAAGCTCTCGCGTGGTAGGTTCCGCAAGTGAAAGAGCGGCTTCGAATTCCAGCCGAGTGGGAGCGCCACGAGTGCTGCTGGCTCGCGTTCCCTTACTTGGCGGAGGAGTGGCCGTTCAATCTCGAGGCTGCGCAACACGCGATCGCCGCGCTTTGCCGAACGATCGCAGAGGCGGGGAACGAACAAGTCCGCCTGCTCGTGAAAGACCAAGACATCGCGGCGGTCGCTCGAAATCTCATTGGAGGCTCGAGCCACGTCGATTACGTCACTACCGACTACGGTGACTGCTGGGTTCGGGACACGCTCCCACTTCTCGGTCACACCCCGAGCGGGGCGCTCGGCGCCCTGGGGTTTCGGTTCAATGGTTGGGGCCAAAAGTTCGACATCCCTTTCGACGTCGAAGTCGGAAGATGGCTGGCCGAATACCTTGGCGCGAGGCGTTTCGAAAGCGACCTCGTCCTCGAAGGAGGTGCGCTCGAGTTCGATGGGCAGGGCACGTTCATCACGACGAAATCCTGCGCCCTAAACGACAATCGAAACCCGGGCCTTGGTTGCGCCGACGTCGAGGACGCGCTTTCTTCACTCGTCTCCGTTGAACGAGTCATCTGGCTCGAACGTGGCCTGAACGACGATCACACCGATGGGCATGTCGACATGGTCGCGCGCTTCATCGCGCCGAACACGGCAGTATGTACCCAATCGATCGAAGCCGAGCTGCGGGAAACGGGTTTGTCCGCGCACACGTTGCCTTCGCCCAGCGCAGTTTTCGCGCCCGGCGGCGCTCCTCTCCCAGCAACTTATTGTAACTTCTACATCGCCAACGAAGCGGTGATCCTGCCGTACTACAGCGTGCCGGAAGACAGGGAAGCGCGTGACGAGCTCGCTGCCGTATTTCCGAGCCGCGCGGTCGTCGGCCTTCCCGCACGGGACCTGCTATGGGGAGGTGGGGCGTTTCACTGCATCACTCAACCCCAGCCAACGGCACCATGAACGACTCACAACTCGAGATCGCAGTCGTACAATGCGCGCTTCGAGGACCGCGAGACGAGAATGTCTCGCGGATCGAAACGCTAGTTCGGGTGGCAGCCGACGGAGGCGCGCGCATCGTGCTCACGCCGGAACTCTTCGAGGGGCGGTACTTCCCACAGATCAAGGATGAGGCCGCCTTCGATCTCGCCGCCCAGCTCGAAGGACACCCGACGATCCAACAGATGCAGCGACTCGCCAAAGAGCTCGATGTCGTCCTTCCAATCTCGTTCTTCGAGGAAGCGGACGGGGCTCACTACAATAGCGTGGTGGTCATCGACGCCGATGGAACCCAACTCGGGGTCTACCGAAAGAGCCACGTCCCGGACGGCCCGGGATACGAGGAGAAGTTCTATTTTCGGCCGGGAAACACAGGTTTTCGAGTCTGGAACACAAAATATGGCCGACTCGGGATCGGCGTTTGCTGGGACCAATGGTTTCCGGAGACGGCGCGCGCGATGGCACTGCTGGGTGCCGAGCTTCTCCTCTATCCGACCGCGATCGGTAACGAACCGGCGACCCCCGAAGAGGACAGCAAGGACCCGTGGAGGCGCGTGATGGTCGGTCACGCGGTGGCCAACGCGATGCCCGTGGCGGCCGCCAACCGTATCGGCGTCGAGGGTGCACTCACCTTTTACGGCAGCTCGTTCATCTGCGATCATAGGGGCGAGGTGGTTGCCGAGCTTGGGCGCGATGAGGAAGGGATCGCGGCAGCTACCTTCGACCGTGACGTGCTCCGTAAATATCGCGGGAACTGGGACTTCCTCCGTGATCGCCGTCCCGACCTATACCAAGTGCTGAGCTGCAATGAACCGGTGGAGTGATTACCTCTACGCGATCGTCGACGCGGAGCTTTCGAACGATCCTGTGGAATTGGCCGAACGAACCTTGCGCTTCGGCTGCGCTGCGTTGCAGCTCAGGGCGAAGAGACTCGACGACCGAGCTCTGTGCACGATCGCAGAGCAGCTAAATGCCGCCTGCAAGCGCGCAAACGTACCCTTTGTAGTAAACGACCGTCCGGACGTCGCAGCGCTGATCGAGGCCGACGGTCTCCACCTGGGCCAAGACGATATGCGGATCGCGGAGGCACGCAAGATCGTGGGCGCTATCGACATCGGCGTGTCGACTCACAACCTCCAGCAGGCGCTCGAGGCCCAACAGGGTGGCGCCGATCGGATTGCCTTTGGCCCGGTTTTCGAGACGGCAACGAAGGAGAACCCAGACCCGGTGGTTGGACTCGCAAAGCTCGAAGAAGTGTGCCGATCGGTGTCGTGCCCAGTGATCGCAATCGGCGGCATCACCCCAGAAAACAGTGTCAAAGTGCTCGACCACGGCGCTACTCAGCTCGCCGTCATCTCCGCCCTGTCAGAGTTCCTCCGAGGGAGCTAACCCGAAGCCCCGTGGGCGACGCGAAGCGTCGGTTTTACGGGAACGGCGTTACTGGTTTTCTTCGTAGTACTGAACCGTGGTTTCGATTGCTGCACCGAGCGCCTGATTGATGAGCTCCGAGGTCGCATCTTCGCCGCTTCGCAGTGCCTCGTAGTAACGCTGCCGTTCGGTTGCGTGAATCACCACCGGCGGGAAGCCGGCGCGCATGAGAATGAGGTTCATCACGAGGCGCGCCACCTTTCCGCTGTGTCGCGGAAACGGGTAGATCTGTAGCAACTGATGATGCGTCCTGCTGGCCACGCGAACCGGATGCATCGTCTTCTTGGTCCCCGGCTCTGAGAGCCACTGCACGAGCTGGCGCATTCGGTAGCTGATCTTGTCGGGCTTCGCGATCTCGTGGAAGTACAACCGGTGGAGCGGCATGTCCTTTCGGTACTTGGGCGGCCCTTTTCCTTCGAGCTCCTCCGGCGCAAGCTGCGCGAACAACTTCTTGATCACCTCGAGGTTGACGGTGAACCTTCGACGATTCGCCATCTCGCGGATGATCTCGATCGCTCCCATGTGGTTTCGAATCTCGTCGTACACGGGGATGAGGGAGATTTCGGTGACGACCTCGTCGGAGATGACGGCCCTGAGCTCGTCCATCGAATAGACGACACCCTCGAGCGCACTATCGTGGTAAATCCACGCGGCGTCGAAGCGCTCCTGGTACTCTCGGCGCACCTCTTCGCTTGCTGAATCGATCAACCCTTGAAGCTGAGCGACCCGCTCTTCCAAGCTCAGACCCTGAAGCGATTGAACCAAGGAATTTCCTCCACCCCGGACGGGCCGCCTTCATCGGCCTCGCGCGGCCGGCGAAACTAACAGCGCGGCCTGGGAACGTCAACCACGCGCAATATCAGCTAGACCGGTTCGAAGTTTACTCCGAACCGGTCTTGTTTAGGGCCCCCGAAATCGCCTTCCGGAGGTCGGATTTGCTGGGCACTCCGCTGGCAGCCCACTTCACCATCCCGTCCCGTCCAACCACGACGACGGTGGGCAGCATCCGGACCGCATACCTCTTTTGGGCTGTTCCGGCACGGTCATGAAGCGTCGGAAAGTCCGTCCCAAACGAGAGATGGGCCGCCTGCACCCGCTGTCTGTCGATCGGCTCGACGTTGATCGCGTAAAACGACACGTCCGCAGCTTCGAACTCGCCACGGAGGTCGTTCAAGATCGGCGAGGTGCGGCGACACGCGGCGCACCAGCTGGCCCAAAAATCGAGCACGACCACCTCACCCTCGAGAGTTGACAACCTGACCTCGAGCGGACCATCGCTCGGGCCCCCGGCAGCGACCGGGAGCGTAACGTCAGGGGCGGCTTCCCCGACCAGGGGCAGCTGTTTCACACGCGTCGCCAAGCTGTAGACGACGAAGAACACCGCTGCAGTCGCAAGCCACTGGAGCCATCTCCGTCGGTCGGGTCGTTGGACGCGAGTCATGACGAGCCCATGAGGGGCAGCTCGATCCGAAAACGTGCGCCTCCTTCGGGCGCACGATCGAGAGTGACCTCGCCCCCGTGCTCCAGCACGACTTTCTTAACGATCGCCAGGCCGAGACCGGTGCCCTCGACCTTCGTGGTGTAGTACGGGTCGAAAACCCGCTCCCAGTCCTCCCGAGCGATGCCGGGGCCATTGTCTCGCACTTCGATGAACGCACTCTTTCCAGCCAAATACGCGGTGAGCAGCACGTGCCCCCCGCCAGTTGGCTTGGCGCCGTACACCGCCTGAATGGCATTGCGCAAAATGTTGTCGACACCACGCCGGAGCATCATGGAGTCCATACGCACCTGCATGGTTTTCGTTGCGCAGCTGACCCGAACCTCGACCGGCGCGGGCTGATCTTCACCGATATCTTCGAGAATCGCCGGGACGGAATCTTGAATCGACTCGATCAGTTCGCAGAGGTCGGCGGGTGATAGATCGGCTCGCGGAAGCTTGGCGAACGCGCTGAACTCACCGACGAGTCGGCGCAGCGTGGCGACTTCTTCCTCGATGATCGCCCGCGCGTGCTCCAGCTTTTCCCGATAGCCCTCGTCCTCGCCGGCATACGTTTCGTCCATCTCCTGCGCCGCGAGCTGGATGGGCGTGAGCGGGTTCTTGATCTCGTGCGCGAGGCGCCGAGCGAAGTCCTGCCAGGCGCCGATCCGCTGGAGGTACTCGATCCGCGTCCTCGAGTCGCGCAGATCACGAACCATGTCGTTGAACGCCTGGGTTAGCTCGGTTACTTCGTCGGTGGAGCCGGTAGGTAGGGTGACGGTGAGATCTCCAGCGCCCACACGCCGAGTCGCTTCGGCAAGCACCGTGACACGATGGGTCACGCGACGAGAAGCGATGGCCCCGATCAAGAACGCGACGACGATCACGAGGAAGACCAAAACTCCAAAAACCCAGACATACACGTCGGAAACCGAAGCGCTCTCTCGCTGTAGCCGCGAATAGACGTCCGCAACTTCACCAGCCTCTTGCAGTCGCTGGAAGTAAATCTCGGGAACGATGACCTCGACCTCGATGCGGAACTCCCTGCCGCGCGCAGTGATCTCCCGGTTTCGCACGGTCGCACGCGTCGGCCCTGCATTCGGGTCGGGCTCACGGGTAGTGCTGGCATACAGTCGATCACCCTCCGCGACGCGGATGCCGCGGACGCCGGGGTAGCGAGCGAGCAGCTCGATGAGAAGCGCCTCCATCGCGCGTGGGCTCGCCTTATCGATGACCTCCGCCTCTACGGCCCATCCGATCGCGTCCGCCGCCTGCTCAGAGCCATCGCGAAGCGCCAGGAGCTGGCCGCGTCGAGCCTCCACCCCGTGCACCAGCTCTTGCCCGAACCTCTCGTTCACGCCGACTTGGTAGACCTCCCGAAGGGCACCCTGAGCGAAGAAAATACTGCCCCCGAGGGTCAGAAAGACGGTGAGCCCGATCGCGAACAGGATCTTGCGTTCGAACCGGCTCATTGGGGCACCTGCACGTTCTTACCGCGGAAAAGCACCGTTCGCTCCGCACGACAAATCCGGCGCCGGACGATGGTCACCGTGATTGGCCCAATCGGACCATCATGGCCTGAGGGGCGGATGAGCTCTCGGCATTGCCTCTCCGAAATCGGATTGAATTCGGCTTTGACCGAGAAGAAGATCTCTTTCCCTTTGTAGGGCTCGTATCGTTTCGGCTCCCCGACGAAGAGCCCTTGCACCACGAGGCATCGGTCGAGTGCCTTTTCTAGCGAGGGCAACCGCTCCGTCTTGGTTCCGATGCGAACGAGGTATCCATCCTCCCAAAGGTCGTACGTCACGTCGCAGCTGAAATTGCGACGGACGATCGTTCGCGCGGATCCGCCAACGTGGGCGGTCACGGTGACCACCAACCTCTTTCGAAGCGCGCTCCGGAGCTCATTTCGGACCCGTTCGTTGGCGAGGTCTTTGGCCGAAAAGCTCACCTTGGGCACGCCACGCGACCACACCATTTGCATGTCGCGCAGCGGCAGGTCGCGTTGGGCACTCGCACTTCCGGCCCATAGCCATACCAATGCGGCGAGCCAACACCTCACAGCCGTATAAACCCCAGCAGCGTCGAGAAACCGACCTGAAAAACGCCCACCCGGGTGTCGAATCGGAACCCGAAGTCGAACGTCAAGTCCATCGGATATCGCGAAAAGCCCGAGTAGCCGTCGATACCGAGTCGTGCATCACGGAGATCAGCCAGCGAATAGAGGCCGATCAACGTGTAGACGTTGATCTCGCGAAGGCCGCGATCCCGCACGCGTTCGTAGACGGGCACGTCGTATCCTAGGTCGAGACGCCACGCGAGCTCTCCGAGGTAGTTGTTCTCGATCGACGTGTTCAGGAGGTTCGGCGCTTGCCGGCGGTCGAGCTGCATCTCGAGAAAGCGCGATGGAACGAGGTCGGTGAGATCCGACACGTGGAAGAGATAGAAGAAGGGGGTGTTTCCGAACGCAGCACCCCCGAACGCGCCCAACCGAATCGTGTGGTTCCAGGGAAGCCGCCACCACTTCCGAATCCACACTTCGAGCTCGAGGTAGTCGTAGTCGCCGCCGAGAAACCGAGTGCCGGCGGTCACGGCCGCGCGGAGAAGCACGCCCTCTTTCGTGATGCCCGGGTCGTCGCGCTTGTCGAAGATCAGCGCGAAACGGAGTGACGACACGAAGCTGTGGCCGTCTTCGATCGCGAAATCGATCGGACTGATCTCGTTGCCACGTGTTTCGCTCGCGGCCTCGGGGCGTTCGAGAACGCTGACGATGTCGCCGATCCAGTCGAGCGTGTACCGGAGCGACGAAGTGATGTCTCTGTCGGTACCGAGCATGAACCCACCACGGCGGTACCGGACCACTGCGCTGTCGACCAGGGAAGTGTCCGGGCAGGTGGGTGCGCCGCACGGAACGCTCACCAACGGCTGATTTCCGTAGAACTCACGGCCATTGAGGAAGAACGTGCCGAAACGAAGGCCCCATTGGTCCCTGACCAGCTTCGGATATCGAAGATCGAGCCTTCCACCCTGGTTGAACTGGCTCACCAACGCGGTTCCTGACAATCGAATACCGAGCCCCGCTAGATTGGTCTCGGTCAGCTTGAAGCCAAGCCAAGGGGATAGATTGCGGGAGCGGTCGGTGGTGGTCGTCACCCCCTCGGAGAGGCCGGCGACGAGTTGCTCGATGACGATCGTGTTGCGCTCTTGAACGTGGACGGTGAGGACGACGTATCCAGACTTCTCGCCACGCTCGAGTCGAATGTCGACCCGATCGAACCACCCGGTGCCCATGAGCCGCCATTCGGTAGCAACCAAGTCCGGTGACTCGGGATCGAGAAACTGCCCGGGCTCGAGGGGGACGAACTTCCGAATCAAACGCGACTTGGTTCGCGTGTTGCCGGTGACTTCGATCCGCTCGAGGACGTACCGGACCTGCGACGAGAATTGGTTCGTCGTGGGCGTTTCAATTGCAGCTCCGTACGGGTCTCGGAACTCGTCATCGTCGGCGTCTTCTCGTTCGTCTTCGAAGTGCGGCGCGGGAACGACCTCGCCCGGCGTGTAGGGCTCTGGCTCGTATTGTGTTCCCTCCGGCCAGTCTGGCGCGTCGTCCTGTCCTCCCGCCGTTCCCGGCGAAGCCAAGAGCGAGAACATGAGCACAGCCAAGATCGCAGCCGCGATCAGGCTTCGAAGCCAGCAGCTTGGTCGCAAGCGCGGGCCCACGGTGCCGTGACTACTCCAGCGGCGGGAGAGCTGCGAGCACCCAGAGGCAGCCGAGCACCACCACGAAGACAGCGCCCACCCATCCGAGCGTCCACCTCAACCCGATCGATCGTCCATCGTCTTTCGACTTCACGGGTATACTTGTAGCAGATTCTCTCGGAAAAGAGGGAGAATACTCGAGCGCACTCCAGAACTCGGTCGGCTCGTCTAGATCCTCGGTTTCCGGACGCCGAATGATGCGGATCGTCGCGTCTTCGTCACGTTCCATGCGCGGACGGAGGCCCGAGACGGGTGTGTTGTCCGCGCGGGCGGGTGGCGTGCCAAGGGCGCCGCGCCCTTCTTCGAGGGCCTGCACCAACGGTAACTGCGTAGGACTGCTCGGCTGTGCCGGTGTCTTGTCCTGAAGAGACGGTGGCAGCGTTTCACGCGGGGGCGGAACGGCGTCTACGCGAAATGTGCCCTCGGTCCATTCGAGCGACTCGACGAAGTCCGCCGCAGTTCCCCCATCGATACTCACATCCTCAAGCTGCCCCCTCTCGTAGTACCCGATCGCCAATCGACCGCGATGCTCGAGCAGCAGGCGACCTGTCAAACCTGCGTGCTCGCAATAACGCATCAGGTCAGACGGTGGGTGCACCCCAAGTGAGCCCCGCCGGGTCGTGTCAGTACCGCGCGAAACCGGAAGGTGCGGAAGCTTCTGATAGACCGCGAACTCGCCGTCCCGGAGAGCAAGTAAAGTCTCGAGGGCTCGCTCTTCGTCGCTCTTGGATTCGGGCCCGGCGATCTGACCATGAACGAGGCGGATCGCACCGGACCCCGACGCGCTGTGGAACGCAAGCACCCCTGTGGTGCCGATCTGTTCGAGACCGCCGAGCAAGTCTCCTACACCCTCTGCGGGGATCGTTCCTTGGAACACCGCTTCTGCAACCATGGCTCAAGCAAGTGATTCTCGGAGCCAAATTTGTCAAGGCGCGGGCAAGTTTCGGCGCCACGATCGAGGTTCCAGACTTTCCAGAAACTCAGGGAAAGATCCCGCGTTCCGCATACGACGTCGCCAGACTCTCGAGCGCCAAAGCGTAGGCGGCAATCCGAGGATCCACCTTCTTTTCGGCCGCATAGAACATCGTGCGCTGGTAGGCGCGCCGCATCATGAGGAGCAAGCGACGCTGCACTTCTTCAAGATCCCAATGTTCACTGTTTCGGTTCTGGACCCATTCGTAGTAGCTGACCGTCACGCCACCGGAGTTCGCAAGAACATCGGGAATGATCGGAATCCCCCGGTCCTGAAGGATCGCTTCGCCAACCGGGTTGAGCGGCCCGTTCGCGCCTTCGGCGATGAGCCGGACTTGAAGCGCATTGGCCTCCTTCTCACCGACCTGGTTCTCGAGCGCAGCCGGAATGAAGAGGTCGGCGGGGGTTTCGAAGAACTCGTCTCGCGTAATCTGCTCACCACGCGGATAGCCTTCGATCGATCCATTGGCCCGTACGTATTCCTGGAGCTTGTGCGCGTTGAAGCCCTCTTCGTTGCGGAGGTAGCCCGTGTGGTCCCCGGTCGCGATGGTCGAGACACCGAGCTTCGCGAGCAGCAGCGCCGCATTGGAACCAACGTTGCCAAAACCCTGCACGATTGCGGTCGCGCCTTCGAGATCGAACCGATGTTCCCGCGACCACTCCTTGATGCAGTGGACGACCCCTTGGCCTGTGGCCTTCTCACGCCCTTCCGAACCGCCGGAGTTGATCGTTTTCCCAGTAACGACCGCACGCTGATCGTTCTTTTCGTAGGTAGCCCCGGTATTGATGTACGTGTCCATCATCCACACCATCGTCCTGGCGTTCGTGCCAACGTCGGGCGCGGGGATATCGTACGATGGCCCGATGTTGTTGCCCAAGGCGTGCGTGAAGCGACGCGTGATCCTCCGAAGCTCATCTTCGGAGTGATCGCGAGGATTGAATTTGATGCCGCCCTTGCCACCGCCGAAAGGAACACCGAAAAGGGCACACTTCCAAGTCATTTGCATCGAGAGAGCCTTGAGCTCGTCGAGACTGACCGATTCGTGATATCGCATGCCCCCCTTGTACGGGCCCATCACGTTGTTGTGCTGAATACGATAGCCCTTGAACAGACGGTTGCGGCCGTCATCCATGCGAACCGGAAAATGCACGATGAGCTCATTCTTTGGTTGCTCGAGGATCTCGCGCACATGATCCGGCAGGCTCGCAACTTCGGCAGCCTGCTCCAAGTAACCCTGGACGACTTGGAAGAAGCCGAAATCCTCGAGCGCCGCGGACATCTCATCGATGCTACACCGTGCGTTTCTTCGTCACCAGTCGCGCGCAAAAGGTGCGTTCGAGAAACGTGCTCACCGGAGGAGTGCTTCAGAACCCGCTCTTAGCGAGACGCATGTGCGACGGCCCTTCGCGACGCGCTCGAACGACTTGTACGTTGCGCCGATCACGCTCCAGTTTCAGTCATGCACGTGTGCGGCAGGCAGTCGATTGCGAGGTTCGCCCTGAGATCAGCGTTTCTGACGGATTTAGAGCCGATAATGAGCCCAAGTTGTCGGGTTTGCATCACTGATGTGCCAGAAGTGGACGAAGGGTGGCCCTCGCCAAGCAGGGGTTCGGATCGCCTCAAAGAAGATCGAAGGCTTCCTCGCTGCAGGCCACGCAGCAACGATCACGGGCACGGCAGTGTTCGAAAAGTTGGTCGAGCGACACGGACTGCCAGTCGCGGTGGCAGGATTCGAACCGCTCGACGTACCACCGCTGGCGGCCTCATCGTCCCCACAGGCATTATGGTCGCAATCCTCGGTTGGTGACTCTGCGTCGGTGCTCTATAAGCTAGGTCTAATGCCAAAATTCAAGCAAGTCGGGCGCCGAGGGTTCCTCGCCGCTCTTATCGTGGTGAGCCTCAGCGGATGCACCCAGGTCGATGCCGGACACCTGGGCGTAGTGACCAAGTGGGGCGAGATCCAACCTGACCCTCTTCCCGAGGGCCTTCACTTCCGGATGCCGGTACAAACCCAGATCATCAACATCTCGACTCGCGTTCACAAGATCGGCGCTGGGTCGACCGCCTCATCGAAGGACCTCCAGGTGGTGTCGACGAAGATCGTGTTGAACTACCGACTGAGCGCAGCAAACATCGTCGAGGTCTTCCGGAACGTCGGAATGCGCTTGGTCGTCGAAAGCACGATCATCGATCCTGCGCTCCAGGAGGCGGTCAAGAAGGCTACGGCGCAGTACACGGCCGAGGAGCTGATCACCAGGCGCCAAGACGTCAAAGAAGCGATCGCCGAGAACGTCACGATGACCCTCGGAAGAAGCGACATCGTCCTGACCGAGCTTTCGATCACGGACTTCCAATTCGCCCCCGAGTACCAAGCAGCGGTCGAGGCGAAGCAGGTCGCGGAGCAGCGGGCCTTGACGGCAAGGAACGACCTAGCGCGCATCAAGGTAGAAGCCGAGCAAGTGGAAGCGCAGGCACTAGGCGAAGCCCGGGCCATGCTTGCGAAAGCCGAGGCCGAAGCGAAAGCTCAAGAGCTCCTGAGGAAGACGATCACGTCCGAGATCGTCTTTCTGAGGGCCGTCGAGAAATGGGACGGAACCCAGCCGTTGATCGTCGGGGAGGGGGGCGCGATCCTCGATCTAGGCATGATCAAGAAGGCGGCCGGTCGCTGAGGGCGGGCGGGTGATAGCCTGCGATCCCGCTCAGCCGCCGAAGCCCGCGATGAACGTCCCGTAGGCCCAGGTCGCGGGGGCGGTGAACACCAGAGCGTCGACGCGGTCGAGGAGGCCGCCGTGGCCAGGAAGGATCCCGCCGCTGTCCTTGACGCCACTGCTGCGCTTGAGCACCGATTCGAAGAGGTCGCCGCCCTGGCCTGCCACGCCCGCGACCACGGCGAGCGCAATCGCATCGACGACGGGCAACTCCGGCACGAAGAAGCTGATGATCACCGCGCAAACAACCGAGCCTGCGAGACCGCCCGCCGCGCCCTCGAGGGTCTTCTTGGGCGAGATTCGTGGGGCAAGCTTGGTCTTCCCAAATTTGCGACCCACGAAATACGCCGCGGTGTCACTCCCCCAGGCAATCGCGAACGCGATCAGAACCCATGCGCCCGTTGGCGGGAAATCCCGAACTAGATCCACCGTGGCGAGCGTGCCGCCTACGAATATCGGAGTCGCAAGTAACCAGCCGATGTGAACGCTCGCGTTGTGCAGCGGGTCTTCCTGCAACATGCCGAGCGCCATCGTCGCGAAGATCAGCAGCAAGACGACGCCGTACACCTGATCGACCGAGTCGAGGAAGATCACCGAGCACGCAAACGCAACGGAAGAGATCGATCCCCAAAAACGCAAGCTGCGTGAGGAGGGAACTTTCATCGCCATCATCTCGTAACCGCCCACTGCGATCGCGGTCAGAATGAACACGTGAAAGAGCCAGCGCGGACCGCCGAACATCATCCATATGATGAAGGGGATGAGTGGAACGACTGTCGCTATGCGAAGCGCGGTGCCCGACAACCCCTTGCGCGTTGGCAACTCTTCATCGACGGATTCGCTCATAGGACATGCTCCAACTCGCCTCGCGAGGGCGGTGCTCCAGCTGCCTCGCAATCCGGGACGAGGCCGAAGCGGCGTTCGCGTCTCTGATAGCGGTTAAGCGCGTAATATAGTGAATTTGCTCCGAAATCAGGCCAAAGCTCGTCGGTGAAATCAAGCTCTGCATAGGCTGATCCCCACAGCAAGAAGTTACTGATGCGCTGCTCGCCACCGGTGCGGATCAACAGGTCGACGGGGCCGACTTTCATCGATGGTAACTCTCGTTCGATCGCAGCTTCGTCGATCGCGTCTGTGCCGATCGTTCCGTCCGCAACGCGATCGGCAAGCGCGCGCGCTGCGTCGGCCAACTCTTCACGACCTCCGTAAGAAAGCGCAAGCGTCAAGGTCATGCCATCGCATTGCGCAGTCTCCGTCATCAAAGCGTCGAGGCGTTCGCGCGCGCGCGCCGGCAACTTGTGAAGACGTCCGATGGCCGACAACCGGATCTCGTTGTCGATGAGCTCGTCGCGTTCGGAGACCAGGTGCTCGCACAGGAGATCGACGAGCGCGTCGACTTCGTCTCGAGGTCGGTCCCAATTCTGCTCGCTGAACGCGTAAAGCGTCAGCGCCGGAATGCCGAGTCGCCTGGCGGCGCGCATGACATCGCGCACGGCATCCGCGCCACGCGCATGCCCTGCGGTGCGAGGTTGCCCCCGCGTCTGCGCCCAACGCCCGTTGCCGTCCATGATGATTGCGACATGCTGCGGGAGTCGGCTTACGTCGACCAAGCCCATGGCGAGCGATTATCATGGGCCCCATGACGCAGCAAGAACGTCCGGTCATGGCTAGAATGGAAACTGCGAGATTGACGTGCTCATCGCATATTAGATGCCAAATTTGGCATATAATGACATATAAACAGACAATCGTGCGCGTGCACAGATGCATGCTCGTTGAAAGCATGAGCGGAATGGTTATGTTGGCCCACCATGGCTGACCGCGATTTCTATAAGATCCTCGGGATATCGCGGGATGCAAGCCCGGAGGAGATCAAGAAGGCGTACCGCCAGCTTGCCAAGGAGCTGCACCCCGACCGCAACCCTGACGACGAGGAGTCCGAGGAGCGCTTCAAGGATGTGTCGGGCGCCTACACTGTCCTCTCAGATGAGGAGAAGAAAAAGCTCTACGACGAGTTCGGAGAGGTCGGCCTTCGTGAGGGCTTCGACCCCGAAGCGTACCACGCAGCAACTCAGGGTGTTGGCGGATTTGGCGGAGCCGGAGGCTTCAACTTCAGCGATATCTTCGGCGGAGCCGTTCGAGGGGCCGAGGGGTTTGGCGGTGGACATCAAGGACCGTTCCGGGTCAACCTCGAGGATCTCTTCGGCGGGGGTGCAGGCGGAGCCTACGTGCAGGTTCCTCGGCCAGGCCCCGATCTCGAGTCCGAGGTCACGATCGACTTTCGGGATGCCGTGCTCGGGTGCACCAAGGAGCTGAGCCTCCGTTCGTCGGATGGCTCCGAGCGAACTCTCAAGGTCCGGATCCCATCGGGGGTCAAGAACGACGGCAAGATTCGCCTCCGGGGGCAGGGCGGCCACGGCGTCAACGGTGGCCCTTCGGGCGACCTCGTGCTGAGGGTGAAGGTCCGAAAGCACCCCTTCTTCTCGATGCGGGGTAGGCAACTCCATGTTCGAGTCCCGGTGACGCCGCTCGAGGCCTATGCCGGAGCCAAGGTGAGCGTGCCAACCCCCGAAGGAAGCGTAACCCTGGCAATACCGCCAGGCTCGCAAAACGGGGCCAAGCTGAGGATCCGAGGGAAGGGGATCGAACCCAAGGGAAAGAGCCGCGGGGACTTGATCGCCCACCTCGAAGTGATGCTTCCGAAGGGGCGGTCGGGCGAGGTCGAGAAGGCTCTCGAGACCGTCCAAGAGGCCTTCGAGACCGATCTGCGGGCAGAGCTGGAGCTCTGAGACCGGCACAGCCGCCGAGTGTTCCACGTGCAACGTTGCACGTGGAACATCCCCCGCCCCCACGAGACGACGCGGTTTGACCCCTGGTTGCCCCTGGGCTTAGATCCGGCGTGGCGCGGTTCAGGGAACAGATCGGGGAGGCCCTCCGCGAGCTGGAGGCGACCGGGCTCCTTCGCCGCCCGCTGCGAATCGACGGCCCCCAGGGCCCCGAGATCCAACTCGGCGGCCGAGCAGTTCTCTGCTTCTGCTCGAACAACTACCTTGGCCTCGCCAACCATCCCGACCTTCTCGCTGCCGCCGACCACAACGAGGGATTCGGCGCGGGCGCCTCCCGCCTGGTCACGGGAACGATGACCGCCCACGAAGAGACCGAGCGGGCGCTCGCCGATTTCGTGTCCGCCCCAGCCGCAGCGCTCTTCGGAAATGGCTACGCGGCCAACGTTGGAGCGATTCAAGCCCTCGTCCGGCCCGGTGACGCGGTCTTCAGTGACGCCCTCAATCACGCTAGCCTGATCGACGGTTGTCGCCTCTCACGTGCGACGGTCCACGTCTACCGGCACCGGGACGTAGAGCACCTCGAGTCTCTGCTGCGCGCGCATCGGGCCACCGCGGACCGGGCGTTGATCGTGACCGATTCCCTCTTTTCGATGGATGGCGTCGCGGCGCCTCTTCGCGAGCTTGCGGGGCTCGCGCGATCGTATGAGGCCGGCTTCCTCGTCGACGAGGCGCACGCCCTTGGGGTCTTCGGCCCGGGAGGCAGCGGTCTCAGCGCCGCAGCCGAGATCGAACCCGACGTGCTGATCGGAACGCTCGGAAAGTCGTTCGGCGGTGCGGGTGCGTTTGTCGCTGCTGCCGAGGAGACTGTCTCGCTCGTTCGCAACCGAGCAAGAAGCTACGTGTACTCGACGGCTCCTCCTCCATCGATCGCCCGCGCTGCGCTTGCCGCGCTTTCCCTGGTTCGGAGCGCCTCCGAAGCGCGCGCAACCCTCCTTCGATATGCTTCCCGTCTGCGCAAAGAGCTCCGTGACCTCGGGTACGAAGTGCCACAGGGAGAGAGCCAAATACTTCCAGTGATGATCGGCGACAACGATCGTACAATGCGCCTGTCTGCAGGACTTCTCGACGCGGGTGTTTTCGTGCAAGGGATAAGACCACCAACGGTTCTTCGAGGGACGGCGCGTCTTCGGCTGACACCGATGGCGACCCACCGGCCGGAGCACATCGACCGAGCGATCGAGGCCTTCGCCCGCTTGGCTCCTACCACTAGGACGCGAACGAAATGAAAGGCACGTTCATCACGGCAACCGGGACGGGGGTTGGCAAGACGTGGCTCGCATGCGCGCTTGCAACGGCGTGCGTCCAACGGGGGAAACGAGTGGCGGCCATCAAGCCGATCGAAACCGGATGTGATCCCGATCCACTAGACGCAGTCACCTTGGCTCACGCCTGTGGCAACGACTCGCTTGCGAACGCGTCGGGCTTGTACCGTGCCAAAGATCCTCTTGCGCCATACGCCATCGAGAAGCGCGGCGGTCCTAAGGTTGGTTCATTGCGCGCGCTCGCAAAACGAATTCGCGAGCTCGGCAAAGAGGCAGACTACACGATCGTCGAAGGGATCGGCGGGGTGTTGGTTCCGCTAGATCGAGAACATACGATCGCGGACCTCGCTGCGCTCCTCGATTTGCAAACCGTCGTCGTCGCACGCAACGACCTCGGTGTGCTTTCGTATACGCTCACAGCGATGGAGGCATTGCGCCGGCGAAAGATCTCCGTACGTGCGATCGTCCTCAATCACGTCGAACGAGCCAGCAGGAACGATTTGAGTCGCCTTTCGAATCGCGAAGTCCTCGCAGACTACTTTCCGCGCGTACCCGTCCTCCGCGTCCCCCGCGTTCAGAGCGCAAACGACCTCGTTAACACTGCCCTCGAGTTGCTAAACACGTTGAAAATATGAGCCTTATAAGCGTAGCACTATTGATACTACAACTAGAACTTTCCTGATACCACGACCCCGGTGGGCGCGATCTTCCAGGTGATTTCACGCTTGGCTTTCGTGCGCTTGTGACTCACCACAAACCAAGTCGCGCTGCCGGCGAGCGCAGCAACACCGAGACCGCCGTACACCCAGGTCCACGCCGTGGCGGAGTTTTGCGTCACACAAGTTCCGCCGCGCTCCTCTTTGCACGAACCGTCGCGTGCAAGTCCCACGGCCATCGCGGCAACTCCCGCCGCGCCGATCGCCGCGAGCGCCGAACCCCCTGCGATCGTCGAGGTCGGAAGCTTCGCGCCGTCGTCTCGTTGCGTGATTGGGCTGGATGCTTCGTATTGAATCGTGGCCTCGACGAGCGCGCGTTCAGTGGCGTCTCGTTCGTCGATCGATGCACGAAGCGCTTCGATTCGCTCTCGCACCTCGGCTTCACGCTCTGGCTGCTCCGTCGCTTCGAGATACTCCTCGAACGCCTCGAGTGCTTCGTCTTCGCGCTGTAGTCGGTCGGCCGCGACACCGATGTTGTATTGCAACTCCGAGCGTTGGCTCAGGCGATAAGCGTGTCGAAAGTAAACGAGCGAGCGCTCGTAGTCCGCGACGTCGAACGCAACGCGTGCTTTTTCGAAATACTCACGTGCCTCGCCGTCGTTCTGAGTTTCTTGCTGAGTTTCTTGCTGAGTCTTCTGCGCGCTCGTTGAACCTGCCGACATCGACAGGACCAACGCAAGGACGGCGGCGCTAAAGGCCCTCAAAGTCTTCCCCATACGCATCAAGGTAGAGGGCCGAGACCCCCAGCGGCAACTCTAGCTCCGAACCGGTCTGAGGGGCGGTGGAGCTGAGGGGGCTCGAACCCCTGACCTCCGCATTGCGAACGCGGCGCTCTCCCAACTGAGCTACAACCCCTGGGTCGGGCGTTCGTATAGCCGCGGCGATTTTGGGCGCAACGCGAAGGCCCTGTGGGCAGGGCAAAGCAGCCAACCAGGTGCCTTGCACCATGCGAAACCGGGGCTAGGCTCCGCCGCCTATGGCTCGCCTGATCAACTTCAGCGCCGGTCCCGCAACACTCCCGTTGTCGGTCCTCGAGTATGCCCGACAGGAATTCCTCGACCATGAAGGGACAGGAATATCCCTCATCGAGCACAGCCATCGGGGCCCTGCATACGCCAAGGTTCACGACGAGACGAAGGCTCTTTTTCGTGAGCTCCTCAGTATCCCGGAAACCCACGACGTGCTCTTCATGCAAGGCGGTGCGACCGCTCAATTCGCCTTGGCCCCGATGAACTTTCGCGGCTCGGGCAAGTCGGCCGACTACATCATGACGGGAACGTGGAGCAAGAAGGCGCTGGCTGAAGCGAAGATCACGGGCGATGCGCGCGTGGCCGGCACAGGTGAGGTCGACGGTAAGTACATCCGCGTGCCCAAGCAAGCCGATCTCGAGCTCGATCCCAACGCTGCCTACGTGCACATGACGACCAACAACACGATCATGGGCACCCAATTTCATTGGCTCCCCGAAACGGGTGACGCGCCGCTCGTGGCAGACATGTCGAGCGACATTTTGTGGCGCCCAATCGACGTTTCGAAGTTCGGGTTGATCTACGCTGGAGCTCAGAAAAACCTGGGTCCTGCCGGGATCACCGTCCTGATCCTACGAAAGGATCTCGCCGAGCGAAGCCCGGATACGATCCCCAATATCTTCCGGTACAAGACCATTCTCGCGGGGGATTCGCTACAGAACACCATCCCGACCTTCCCGGTCTACATGGTTCGAAACGTGCTCCGCTGGGTAAAGGCCCAGGGCGGGGCGCCGGCGATGGAAAAGCGCAACCGGGCAAAAGCCGAGATGATCTACGGCATGATCGATGGGAATCCCGACTTCTTCCGTTGCCCGGTCGAGGTCGACTCGCGATCGGTGATGAACCCCGTCTTCCGACTACCGTCAGAGGACCTCGAGAAGAGGTTCATCGCGGATGCAGCCGAGGCGGGGATGGTCGGCCTCAAGGGCCATCGCTCTGTGGGCGGCATTCGCGCATCGATGTACAACGCGATGGAACCAGAAAGCGTCCAAACGTTCGTCGACTTCGCCAAGGTGTTCGCAAAAACAAACAGCTAGGAAAAAGCGGGACCGACCCTTTTTCTAGTGGCCGTTTGTCGCGTAGGTCTCGTACAAATACCTGCGAATCGCCTCGGATTCGAACATCTGTGTGCCCATATTGGGGTCGAGCAGGTAGGGGACCTGCATCTTGCCGGAGACGGAGACGAACCCGTCGCGCCCCGGGCTCTGTCGGGGCACGTTCCGGA
>CAXMND010000003.1:0-14856 GCA_964194675.1 uncultured Coxiellaceae bacterium
AACACGACCGCGTCCCGTCGACGCTCAAGCGTGGGTCGAAGAAGAGCTGGAGGCCGATCAGGGCCTTCAGCATCGTCTGGGGGTTGTCCTCCGGAATCTTCATCTCCGGAAACTCGTGCGGCGCCGGAGGCAGCGCGGCGATCTCTTCGACGACGACCTCTTCGACAACAGCTTGGGGCTCCTCGGCCTTCTCCTCTTTCTTCGTACAAGAGGTGACCGCGATCGATGCAATGATCAAAACCGCCGCGAAGGCCACAAAGCGCGTGAAAGATGTGCAGATCATGCCGACGAGCCTAACACGTGCCCGAGCCCTTCGACCAGCGCTCGCGCCTCGACGATATTGTCCTCGATCGAACAGTATCGCCACGAGCCGTACCGCCCGATCGAATGCACGCCACGGGCGGCAAGCTTGACCTTGCATCGTCTGGTTTCGGCAATCGAGCGTGTGGTGATGTGCACGTAGGCGGGGTCGAGCAGTACGTGATGTGATGCGATGAGGGTCTGATCGGTGATCACGCCGCAGGCCTGCAGGTCGGCGAGCACGCGCGGGAGCCAAAATTCACCTGCGTCAGGCCCAACCTCGGCGTCCCGTGAAAGGCCAATCTCGACGTAGAGGCTCATGCGGTCCGTGTCGAATATGTTGTCGTAGAAGCCGACCCGGTAGAAGCAGAGCTCCCGCTGCGGGTAGTAGATCCAGTGAACCCCCGAGCGCCCCTTCGTGTCGAATCCGAGATTGAACACCAGAACTTTGTTCCAGCCGAAGGCGCTCTCGTCGTGCTCGAGGTCACACATCCGAAGCAACGATACGAAGGGCGCCGTGCTGACCAGAGTCTCGAATTGAATGTCGCGTTTGGAGGTCATCGCCACGCTCCGCTCGAGGTCGATCGACAGGACCTGCTCTCCGAGCGCGAGCCGATCGGCGCGCGTCCCTTTCGCGAGCGCCTCGACGTATTGAATGGCGCCTCCCTCGGGATAGGTAAAGGTCATGTTGTACCCTCCCCGCTCTGGCCGCTCGGCGCGAGTCAGAATCTCCTCGGCTGTCACGTGCGGAAAGAAACGCCCCATCGCGTCGATATCGAGGGACGCGAGGTTCGTAGCGTACAGTTTTTCATTGTAGGGAACGAGGAACTTCTCCGCGATCGCGCGACCGTATCGAGCGTACAGCATCTCCTTGAAATTGGCCGACCGATCCTCGCTGGGCCTGTCCCTCAGGTCCCGAACACACTCTTGGTACTCCGCTTCAGGCAGCTGATGGATATTCTCTTGAAACGGAAAATCGATGAAGCGATCGGCGTACCAAATGCGGCTGTCGCGATCGATGCGAAGCACACGGCCGTCCATACGCCCTACGAGCTCCTCTTCAATCTCCGGGTGGCGAAAGTGAAAAAAGTGTCCGGAGTAGTCCCAGACGAAGCCGTCTCGCTTCACGGTGCGGCAGTAGCCGCCGATCTCATCCTCGGCCTCTACGATGAGGTAGTCTTCGTCGTTCAGCCGATCGGCGAACGCGAGACCGCTGATGCCAGCGCCAACGATGAGGTAGCCCGTGCGCTCCACGGTTTGGACCTACCACATTCTAAGGTTCGACAACGAAACCTCGGACCACCCGGACGTGGTCGATCTCTCGACGCCCTAGCGCGACGATTTCGCCATCGGGGGCGAAGAGGGCCAGGGGTTCCTCGGGCGTCATACCACGCCAGCCGTCGCCCCTGATATCTCCTGCGCCGATCGGCCGCCCATGTCGCGCATGGGCCACCCCGTCGTCGGTCAGATCAACGCGGTTGAGCGAACCGCAGGCCTCAGCTACCGAAATCAACCGCTCCTCGATCGCCTTTGCCGTCAACGAGTCGCCCGCAAGCGCCCCGTCCAATCCGAACGATCCGCTCGCGGTACGGCGAAGTCGAATCACGTGCCCTACGGTCCCGAGCGCTCGTGCCAAGTCCCGCGCCAACGAGCGCACGTAGAACCCTTTGCCACAATGAAGCGCCAGGCGAAGCTCTTCCGGCCCCAGATGCTCGACACTGGCTTCGAAGAGCTCAACGTCTCGTATCGGCGCGGTGACTTCCTCGCCACGACGCGCGCGTCGGTGGAGCGGCGTTCCACCGACTTTGATCGCGCTGAGCTTGGGCGCCTCTTGAGGGTGTCGTCCAATGAATTGCGCGAGCACCTCGGATACCGTTTCCTCGTCGAGCAGCGGGACATCGGCACGCTCGGTAACCGTCCCATCGGCGTCGAGTGAGTCGGTCTCCGCCCCGAGTGCGATTGTCACATCGTATCGCTTGTCGTCGGACTGCAGATAGGAGACGAGCTTGGTGCCCTCCCCGATCGCGACCACCAGTACTCCAGTCGCCAGCGGATCCAAGGTCCCGGCATGCCCTACCGACCGCTGCTGTATCGCTTTGCGAACACGCTGAACGACGTCGTGTGAAGTGCACCCTGCGGGCTTGTCGACGACCAAAACGCCGTTCATCCAAAGTACTCGGCGAGCTCTGCCCGTAAACGCTCGTCGGCCTCGTCGATCGTGATATCGAGCTGCGTAGCGGCCGCAACACGATGCCCACCCCCGTTGAGCGCTTGCGCGATCAGCGACACATCAGCCGTCCCGCTCGATCGAAGGCTGATCTTGGTCTCGATGTGGTCGCTGCCATCCGCGACGACCTGCCACTCCCACAAGAGCGCGCCGATCTCGGCGCCTTCCACGCGCCGGGCATAGTTCACCATCCCCTCGACCATATCGTCGTTGGCCCCGCAGTCGGCCAGCATCTTTCGAGTCACGCGCATGATCGCGACGCGCCCGTCGAACGCCATCTGCAACGTGGAGATGATCTCGGCCAGGAGCTTCAAGCGTGCCGGCTCCCACCGCTCGAACAACTGATACGCGACGCGCCACGGGTCTGCGCCGCCCTCGATCAGCCTGGCACCGAGGCGAAGCGTTTCCGGTCGGGTCGACGCATACCGGAAACCGCCGGTGTCCGATACGATCGCTGCGTACAAAGGGGTTGCTGCCCCCGGAGGAAGGTCGCTCATTCCGAGCGCCTCCATCAGGTGGACGACCACCTCTCCTGTCGCCGCAGCGTTCGTATCGCGGAGAATCACATCCCCGACGTCGTCATGGGCAAGGTGATGATCGACCACGATGACGGGCCCGGTCACCTCCGGCGCAGGAAGACCCGGAGGCAGGAGCTTCTTGGCGGCGATGTCCATGATCCACGTCGCGTCGAAACGAACGCCTTCTTCGAACGACTCCGTTCCCTCCTCGTTCTCCACCAGAAACTGAAGCGATTCGGGAATCGATTCCGACATAAAGAGTGTCGCCTCTTTGCCCATGGCTCGGAGCATAGCGATCAGCCCGAGTGCCGAGCCAAGAGAGTCGGCATCGGGCCGTCGGTGGCAAGCCACGAGGAATCGCTGACCTTCTCGCGCTATTTGAAGCACGCGATCGATCACTGCGAGCCCTCCGGTTCAGCCGACCCCGGGTCTTCGCGAATTTCGTCGAGAATCGACTCGATCCGAAGCGCAGAGTCGACGACGTCGTCCCAATAGAACTCGAGCGAAGGAACGTGTCGGAGTTGGAGTCGTTGGCCCAGCTCCCGGCGAAGGAAGCCTCTCGCGCGCCCGAGCGCATCGACGACCTCCTCCTGACGGTCCGCGTCGACCTCCTCGAGGACACGGACGTACACCCGTGCAATGCTGAGGTCATCGGTCATACGTACCGCCGACACGACCACGTTGCTCGCAGCCGGGTCCCGCACGCTCCCACGGAGCAACAGGCCCATGAGCTCACTCCGAAGCCTTTCCGCCACACGATCCGCCCTGCGAAAGCCTTTGTTCTGCGCCATCAGTCCGACCACTCCCCGAGCTCGCCAACCGACAGAAGCTCGATCGAACGGTCGATCACCACCGCCTCGCCAGTGCCTTCCACGAAGGATGCGATGGAATCGAGCATGGAATTCGCATGCCGTCGGTCGCCCGACACGACAGCAAACCCTAGCACCGCTTGCCGGTGTGCGTCCTGCCGCCCCACTTCGGCCGCGGCTACATTGAAACGATTCGCGGTCCGATCTAGCACCTTGCGCACGATAGAGCGCTTGGCCTTCAACGAGTTGACGCCCGGCAACGAAAGCGAGATTTGGCAGACGCCCACGACCATTCGAAACCTCGTCGCTCAAATCATTCGAGTGTGGCCTCGACCTGTTTCTCTTCGTAGCACTCAATGATATCTTGCTCTTTGACGTCATTGAAGCCCTGAAGCCCGATCCCACACTCCATACCGGACTGAACTTCTTTGACGTCTTCCTTGAAGCGGCGGAGCGAGCCCATCGGCCCTTCCCATACGACGACACCGTCTCGCACCAGCCGAGCCCGAGCCCCACGATTGATCTTCCCTTCGAGAACCATGCAGCCCGCAATGGTGCCGATCTTGGGAATCCCGAACGTCTGCCGAACCTCTGCCTTGCCGAGGTCCGTCTGCACGACCGTCGGTGCGAGGAGGCCTTTCATGGCCGCCTTCACGTCGTCGATCGCCTCGTAGATGACGTTGTACGTGCGAATTTCGGCGTTTTGTTTTTTGGCGGTTGAGGACGCCTTGCCCTGCGGACGCACGTTGAAGCCGAGGACGATGGCTTGGGAGGCGCTAGCAAGCATGACGTCGTTCTCGGTGATTCCGCCGACGCCGGTGTGAATGACGTTGACCTTCACTTTTTCGGTACCGAGGTCCAAGAGCGCCCCCTGAAGTGCTTCGACCGAGCCTTGAACGTCGGCTTTGACCACGAGCCTGAGCTCCTTGACGTCGCCGCTCTGCATGAGGGCCTGAAACTGGTCGAGACCGCGAACGCCCCCTACCGGCGCCGAGATGGTCGAATCCGGCTTCTTGCGGGCCCCGGCCACCTCCTGCGCTCGGCGCTGATCGGTCACCTGATAAAAGAGGTCGCCGGCCGCGGGTAGCTCGGCCAGACCGAGCACCTCTGCGGGCGTCGCCGCTCCAGCTTGGCTGAGTTGTTTGCCGCGGTCGTCGGTCATCGCGCGGATCCGGCCCCAGGATCCGCCAGCCACGACGTAGTCGCCAGTGTTCAAAGTTCCGTCTCTAACCAAGACGTTAGCAACCGGACCTCTGCCTCGATCGAGGTATGCCTCGAGCACCACACCCTGGGCCGGAATGCCCGGATTGGCGGTGAGCTCGAGAAGCTCGGCCTGAAGCAGGACGTTCTCGAGCAAGGCATCGATCCCCTCCCCGGTGATCGCCGAGCACGGAATGTAGATGGTGTCGCCGCCCCAATCCTCGGGCTGAAGTCCAAGCGCCGCGAGATCGGTCTTCACCTTGTCTGGATTCGCCTCTGGCTTGTCGATCTTGTTGACCGCCACGACGATGGGAACCTTGGCAGCCTGGGCGTGGTTCACGGCTTCCTTCGTCTGGGGCATGACGCCGTCGTCGGCCGCCACAACCAAGATGACGATGTCGGTGGCCTGGGCACCGCGGGCACGCATGGCCGTGAATGCTTCGTGACCGGGGGTATCGAGAAAAACCACCGTGCCTCGCTTCGTATCCACACGGTACGCGCCGATGTGTTGGGTGATCCCCCCGGCCTCGCCACCCACTACGTCGCTCTCACGGATCTTGTCCAACAGCGACGTCTTGCCATGGTCGACGTGGCCCATGACCGTCACGATGGGCGGCCGGTGCTGCCGATCGGTAACCAAGTCCTCGAACTGGCCTCGCGCATCACCCACGATCTCGTCTTCGCTTCGGGCAACGTTTTCGACCTCGTAGTTGAACTCGCTCGCCAGGACCGCGGCAGTGTCGGCGTCGAGCGTGCTGTTGATATGCACTCCGGATACACCGAGCTCCATCAACCTCATCAAGACGTCGGTCGCCTTGAGGCTCATGCGCTGCGCCAGCGCCTGGAGCTGGATGTTGTCGTCGATTCGAATGACTCGCTTCTGCGCACTTGGAACCGTAATCTCGGTTTGTTTCGGCTTCTTGCCCGGCTGCAAACGCTTCTTTCCGGGGCGACCCTGGGGACGACCGGTCGGTCCGATCGAGGAACGCCCTCGGATCTCGCGACGCCGTGGCGCCTGATGCTCTCGCTGCGCTGCGTGTTCCGCCACGATGCGACGACGCGCGCCCTCCGACAGCGGGGTAGCACCTGGCGCTTTGGCTTTCCCACGTCGCATGACGCCCGGCGGAAGTGGGTCGTGGGAGAACCGCCCCTGCTCCTCTTGGGGTTGGGGTGCAGGGGGCGGCTTGGAAACGCGTTGCTCACGCACCGACGGTGGCTCTGCTGGGGGCGGCGTCGTCGGCGCAGACGGCTCGACGACGGCGGGAGTCCCGACGGACGGGAGCTCCGTGGCCAGAGCTGGAGCAGCGGACTCGGCGGGAGGCTCGGCACTTCGTGTCGGCACGGCTTCGCCCGATTCGCTCGAGGCGGCGGCCGCCTCGTCCGACTTCTTGCGGCGCTTGCGGCGTACGACGGTCGGTCGAATGCGCTCCTCGATCAAGGCCTCACTTCGGTCCTTGTCGAGCGCGCGTTTGACGCGATCCACCTCGGCGGGATCGAGCACGCTCATGTGGTTACGTACCTGAATCCCGAGAGTCGCCATGCGCTGGATTATGTCGCGATTCTCGACCCCCAGCTCCCGCGCGACCTCGTAGACTCGAACCTTACTCATTCATCCTCCGATAGTGCCTCGATTTGAGCCAGGCACTCGAGGACCGCACTCGCGATACCCCTATCCGTCACGAGGAAGACACCGAGCTCCTGGCGCGAGAAGACTTCTCCCAGGCTCGCCTTTGTCCCCCAAGTGGCCGTCGCGCAACCGATCGCGGTTGCCATCTTCGTGATCTCTCCGGCACGGCCCCGAGCATCCTCTGCGACCACCAGGAGGTCCCCCTGATTCGCCAGAAGCGCCGCACGGACAACGTCCGTGCCCACCGCAACGCTGCGGATGCGCAACGCCGAGCTGAGCAGCCCGCACACACGCTGGGCGAGCTGCTGGATAATCATCCGCTCGATACTCTCGGGCTCGACCTGCGCCACACCTCGAAGCGCCCCTGCCAGCGCACCGCGCATCAAAGCTATTCGTACACAGCGGCGGCGCGGATGCACCGAGACCCCGCGTCCACCGAGCCGACGACCGAGGTCGACCGCCACGAAGGGCGCCGAAGGGCCGATCACGAGCCGCACCAACTCACCTCGCTCGGTGCGACTGCCACAGCCAGCGCACATGCGCTGCGATGTTCCGGCTCGCTCATTCTTTCCCATGACGCCCAACATCGACAGTTACCCTTGCTTGTCCTCCGACGTTTCTTCCGCGGAGTCGGGTGAATCCGCGGCCTCGTCTTCGAGCTCTGGGGTCAGTGCCGTCTCTGCGGTTTCTGCTGTCTCCTCGGCCGCCTCCGCGGCAGCTGCCTCCACGGCGGCGGCTTCGGCTTCTTCAGCCGCTTTTGCTTCCGCTTCCAACTTCGCGGTTTCGGCCTGGGCCTTGGCGATGCTCTCCTCGAGCTTGACCTCAACCGGAGGCCACTCGTTGGCGACGAACTCGCTGACAGCCTTCTTGAGCGCTTGGGCCTTTTGTGCGCCCAACCCCGTCTTGATCGCCAAGCGATCGGTATCCTTTTCGGACGCGACCGCCTCGACCGACGCGTAACCGCTCTGCTCGAGCTGGTCGGCAACTCGTCCATTGATCCCTCGAACGAGCAGAAGCTTGTCCCGTTCGCTCGGGGCCTCCGTCAACTCGGCCGTGGCCGCCAAACGCTCCTTGCGAAGGTCCTCCATGGCGTTCGCCGCATCGGTCCGAAGCGTGGCGACCTGCTCGGCCGAAACGCCGGGAACGGAAGCGAGCTCATTCTCACTCGCTTCGACCACCTCGTCCAGGCTTCGGAAGCCCATCCGATAGAGGGAGTGAGAGACTTCTTCGTCCGCGCTGAGCCGCGAGAGGGCAGCCATCGCTTCTTCCTCGATCTGCTTGAAGCGAGATTCGCTCACGATGTCCAAACGCCAGCCGGTCAGCTGAGAGGCCAAGCGCACGTTCTGACCGCGTCGGCCGATCGCAAGAGAAAGCTTGGGATCGGGCACGACCAGCTCCATGTTGGAGTTGATTTCGTCGATGACCACTCGAACTACCTCGGCCGGCGCGATCGCGTTACACACGAAGCGCGCGGGGTCGCGGTCCCAAGGAACGATGTCGATCTTCTCGCCGCGAAGCTCCTGCACGACGGCCTGGACGCGCGAGCCCTTCATCCCAACGCAAGCACCCACGGGATCGACGTCCGAATCTCGACTGCTGACGGCGATCTTGGAACGAGCCCCAGGCTCGCGGGCGGCCGCGACGATACGCACGATACCCTCGTAGATCTCGGGGACCTCCATCTCGAAGAGCTTCACCAAGAGTCCCACGTCCGTGCGCGAAAGGATGATCTGTGGCCCACGGGCCTCGCGATCGATGTCCTTGAGGAAGGCCACGATGCGGTCGCCTGGACGGTAGCTCTCGCGTGGCGTTTGCTCGCGTGGCGGCAAGACCGCTTCGACACCGCGTCCGAGGTCGACGATGATGTTCGAGCCGCGCTCGAAGCGCCGAACAACACCGGTGATGATCTCGCCCCTGCGGTTCTTGTACTCCGCGTAGACTCGCTCACGCTCGGCATCCCGGACCCGTTGAATGATCACCTGCTTCGCCGTTTGGGCGGCGATCCTGCCAAAGCGGTGTCGGCTCTGTTCCAGACTCAGGAGCTCGCCGAACTGCTTGTCCTGTTCTTTGGCCTTGTCGCGATCCTCGGGAAGGTAGAAAATCTGGAATCCGAGCTCTTCTCCTATCTCGGCTTCAAGCCCGTGCGTCTCGGCCTCCTCGAGCGAGATCTCCTGCTCGCTGTTCTCGACGGCCGTTACGACGGTCATATACTGGAAGAGATCAACTGCCCCCGTCTCTCGGTTGAACCGCGCTTCGAGCTCGCGTTCGGGACCGAAGGTTCGCTTCGCCGCGGTCAGAATCGCCTGCTCAGTGGCCTCAACCAGAATCTTGGCGTCGATGCCCTTTTCCTGGCTGACCTGTTCGATCACATGCTGAAGGGAGAGAGAGTTTTGCTGCATGGACATCTACTCACCTATTTTGAGAATCGATACACGAGATTCGCCTGCGCGATGTCGTCGTGCGGAATGAGGAGAACGGTGCCATCCTGATCGAGCTCGATAGCCCGATCGACGACACCAAGCAGCCTGCCGTGGAACCGGCGCTGCCGTTCGATTGCGGTCCGTGTCCGCAATTTGATTTCGCGACCCGAGAAACGCTCGAAGTCGGCAAGCTTGACCAGTGGCCGCTCGAGCCCCGGCGAGCTGACCTCGAGTCGGTAGGCTCCCAAAGAAAGGACGTCGTCGTGGACTTCGAGCGCCATCGACACGTCTCGACTCACAGCTGTGCAATCGTCCAGCGACACTCCACTCCCATCCTCTTGGAGGCCCGGCAGGTCTCTGTCGATGATGACCCGAATTACGGCGCCACCCCGGTCACTTTGATAGCGCACATCGACCAAGTCCACCCCATGCGCACGGCAAATGGGGCCGATTAGCTCGACAAGCGTCTTTCCTAACTGTTCGGTCGCGCGGGTCAATTTCTCCCGAGACCCCCTAAACGAAAAATGGGCGGGCCAGGCGGCCCACCCACTCAGGTAAACCAAATTTTCAGCTGGCCAACTACCACACGGTCCAACGGCCCGCAAGCAAACCGGCGCCCCAGAGGCGACCTGTCGTTGACACCACGAAACACCTCTTGGTATGCCCCCCCATACCCCTGCCGTATCGGCCGGGAAGCAGGAGGCACGCAATGATGAGTTCCTTGAAGTTCGGGCATTGGATTGCCCTAGCAAGCATGGTGGCCGTAGTAGCAGGCTGCGGCTCTACTCGTGAGGGAGCGTGGGAGACCAGCTCCGAAACCGTCGTACTCGACGAATCGGGCCAGGCGCAGGAGGCACAGTTGCTCGCCGCGGCCCAGGCAGCCTGGCTGCAGCGTGGAGATGAGGCACAAGCGCTGGCGGCAGTGGATACTTGGAAGCAGGTCGTCGCGCTCAACCCGGGCAACGCACAAGCGTGGACTGACCTTTCACACGCGCTGTACTTCTACTCGGATTGCTACCTGCGTTTTGACGAGGCGCAGCCCGACGTTTACAAGAACACGCACGAAGAAGGTACCAAAGCTGCCGAGCATGCGTTGAAAGCGCTTTCTCCTTCGTTCGCCGACAAGATGTCGCGCGGCGGACGGATCGAAGACGCCATCGGGGGTCTCGGTCCATCCGCGGTCCCGGCGCTTTATTGGCGTTCGTCGAACCTAGGCCGCTGGGCAGTTCTCGAAAGTTTCGCGACATTGCTTTCGTACAAAGACGAGGTGCGCGCGATCATGCAGTTCTGCCTCGATAACGACCCGGCATACTGGCACTATGGGCCGGATCGCTACTTCGGCATCTTCTTCGCGAAGGCGCCCGGATTCTCGGGCGGCGACATGATCAAGAGCAAGGAGCACTTCGAGTATTCTATCGAAGCAGCCCCCAAGTACCTCGGCACGCACACGTTCTTGGCGGAAGAGTGGGCGGTAAAGGAAGCCGACCGTTCTCTGTTCGAGCAGCAGCTCGCGATCGTGCTCGACACGGACCCGAACATCCTTCCCGAAATCACGCCAGAAAACACGTGCGAGCAGCAGAAGGCCAATAATCTAATGGCCGAGATCGACGACCTGTTCTGAATAGGACCGATCGGATTTCCGTCTAGCCATAGATTCCAAGGAGAATTCAATGCGTAGATTTGTCGTTGCTGGGGCGTTTTTCGCTCTATCCCTCCTGTTTTCTGCCCCGGTCCCAGCGTCGGCTCAGGAATACGTATTGGAGCTCGGGAGCGTCGTGCCCCCTGGAAGCCCGTGGGCGCTACAGCTCAAGAAGCTCAAGGAGTACATCCAAGAAGAGACCAACGGCCGCGTCAAGGTGAAGCTCCGCCTCGGGCGTTCAAACGAGCGCTCCTTGGCGCGGCGCGTAGCCTCGGGCAGCATGCAGGGCTTTGCCGGCTCGGTGGGCGGCCTGAGCTCGATCGTCCGCGAGGTGAACGTGTTGGAGGCGCCCTATCTCTTCGACACGGTCGAGCAAGCGGATGCCGTGCTCGACGACCCGGAGGTCATCAAACAGGTGCGCAAGATCCTGGAGAAGCGGAAGCTGGTGTTCGCAATCTGGGGAGAGAACGGCTTCCGCTCCTATTTTAGCCGGCGCCCCATCCGCACACCCGAGGACATGAAGGGCGTTCGGTTCCGGTCGCAGGAGGCAGTCGCCCACGTCGAAGCATACAAGGCGATCGGGGCGAGCCCGGTGACTATCGATGTCGCCAACACGATGACCAGCCTGCAGACCGGAGTGGTCGATGGCTTCGACAACACCCCACTCTTCGCCATGGCGACGACGTGGTACCAAGGGCTCGACGACGACGAACGAAATCTGTTCCTCTCGAAACACTCCTATCAGCCCGGCATCGTGGTCTACTCGAAAAAGTGGTTCGACACGCTGCCCAAGGACATCCAGGAGGTGTTGCTGAGCCCGCCCTACGACCTCACGACTTGGGGCCGCGAGCAAGTCCGCCAGATGGAACCGGTCCTCATCAAGAACCTCGTGCGTTACGGCTATGACGTGCACGAGCCGACGGCCGAGGAGCGCGCCGCCTTCAAGGCCAAGGAAAAGGGCGTCCCCGAGAAGATCGCCAAAGAGGTCGGCCCCTCCGGCCAAGCCCTTCTGAAGGCCGTCAAGAAAGCCCTGAGTAAATAGGGGGCGACCCCCCCCTTCGGCGCGGACGCTGGCCCGGGCGCTGAGCGCTGGCGCTGAGCGCTGGCGCGGACCCTGGCACTGACGCTGAACGCTGACACTGACGCTGGCGCTGCTATGGGGGCTCGCCGAGCTCGGGACGTGGCACCTTGCGCCGGCCACTCGAGATGAGCGTCACATAGCGGGGCTGAAAAGCACGGAGCAGAACGAAAACAGAGCTCGTAGTGTGCGTCGCACAGCCGTGGTCTGCTACGAACTGTCACTAGGGTGCGCGCGGATCAACAACTCCAAGAATTTGCGACGACCTTCGGTCTCGTTGCGTCTCTTCTCTTCCACGCTGCGGTCTTCGGATACATCGCAAGCCGCACCGCCAACTTCGATTTCGATTTCGAGCTAACGCTACCGACGGAGGTCGAGTTCGGATTGACCGAGGGGATGGTCGCCGCGGCAACGCCCGGCGGCGTGGCAAGACAGGCGAGCGACGGGATGGGCGATAAGGCAGTCGGTGATGAGCCGAAGCCAGGAATCGACGCCGGCGTGCCGGACAACACTGGCGCTGACACTGACGCGGACGCTGACAGTAGCGCTGACGCTGACACTAGCGCTGACACTGACGCTGGTGCTGACACTGACGCTGACACTGACACCGAGATCCCCGTGGGCCCCTCGGCGATCACGGGGCCTTCCCGCCTGCCCCCGGGGGCTCAGCTTGCGCTTCGGGTCGATATGAAGCGGGTTCGGGAGTCGGCCCTTGGGCCGGACGTCACCCAGTTCCTTTCGGGGGTGCCCGACTGGCAGCTTTTGTTGGCGGGATCGGGGATCGACCCGGTGGAAGATCTCGACAGGCTTTTGGTCGCTTCGCCGAATCTCGAGCGCTCGAAGCTAGTACTCGCCGGGCGACACCGCCGCGGAACGAGGTTCGCGGAAGAGAGTGTTCATCGCATGGCCGGTTCGCGCGGAAAGCGTGCACCCTGGAGGCGCCGGTATGGAGTACGCACGGCGCCGTGGCACAACCTCGATCGAACGAAGCGCACCATTGCAGTTCTGAGCCCCTATCATTTCACCATCACGCGCCAGCAGGATCTGAGGCGCGTGCTCGCGCTCACCAAGGCTCGTGAGTTACGCGACGCAGAGAAGGAAGGTCTCGTGACGGCGCATGGGCCCGACGCGCTGCTTTCAATGGGACCTGAGGAAGCGCTGTCCCTCGAGATCGAAGGTGTACATCGGTTTGTTCGTGGCAATGTGAAGCACATCCCGATACGACTCCGGGTAGCGGTACGTGAGATCGGACCGGACGAAGCCACCATCACCACCCTGGCAACGTTTGCGTCGAACGCAGAAGCGCGGGAAGCCTCGGTCTATTGGACGAGGGTGGCCAACTTCTACTCGCAGCAGCTCGTGATGACTCTCGCGGGATTCGGAAAGACACTCCGACGCATGAGGTTCGACCCAGAGCAGGAGCGCATCGAAGTCTCGTTCACGCTCACGGCCGACCAGATTCGCTTCATCCTGAGCTATCTCGAAGGCCGCCTAAGGAGCGTGGGAAGCACCTCCAGACCCGCACGAACTCCGCGCGCACCGCCCGCGCGGCGAAGTCCGCGCGCACAATAGTCACGTCCAACGAAAAAGGGGCCCTCAGGGCCTTCTTTCACCCGATCGCGGTTGTCCGGGAAATCCGGGGCAAGGCCGCGATATGTCTAGAATAATTAGCCTTTTCACCCACCTGTAGAAACTGTTAGGTGTTGCATGTTACCCGGAGAAGTAGTACCAGCAAAGTACCAGCAAAAGTTTTGGGGGCCCAAAAGGGGCCATGGCCGGTGCCGGAGTAGTGGCCAGCACCAAGCCAGCACCAGCACTAGTACCAGCAAAAGTACCAGCATTGAAAAGGGACCTTCATGGCACGCAAGCGAAGCCGAAAACATCCAGGGGTCACGTTGATCAAACCCGACGCCAAGGCGCGCACCGGCTGGAGAGTGAGATTCGAAGATCCCGACAGTGGCAAGACCAAGCGCGTGACACTCGATCCGGGCCTTCGCACCCGAGAGCAGCGCGAGGACTGGTGCACCAGAAAGTCCAAGATCCTCGCCCGTCGTCGTCTGGCGCTTGACGAAGGCGCCACACCGGCGACCGGGCTTCTGATTTCGGAAGCCGTAGAGCGCTACTTCGACGGACACCCACACCTGAGGCCCGCAACGCTTCGCCTTTATCGCCGCGTCGGGGACAAGTTTCTCAGATGGGCACAGACCGCAAGGGTTTACACCGTCGACGATCTTAACCGGGGCGCTCTCGTGGCGTTCCGCGAGACGCTTTTGCAAGAGTCGAAGCACGCGCAAGCGAGCTTCCGCACGATCCCCAAGGGCCCGCGCTCGCCGCACACGGTCAACAAAGAGCTCCGCGCCACATCGGCAATGCTCCGCTACCTGTGTGATCTCGATCTATTCGCACGGCTCACCGTGGACGACCTGAGGCGGGCCCTGCGGCGCATTCAGGCCCCCATCGAGCGGCCGGTATTCCTCCGGCCAACGTCCATTCAGAAGCTGCTAGAGGCCGCGCAACGCCATGATACCGAGCACGCGCCGATCGGGCCCTTCGTTGCGACGATGGTGCTCACCGGCATGCGCCCCGGTGAAGCGCTCGCGCTGACGTGGGCGCGCGTCGATCTCGAGGCCCCGGGCGATGACGGCTCACCGGCTGGCGAGTTCTACATCGACGCCGCCAGCAAGACGCACCGCGGCCGAGTGGTTGACCTCGGAGTGAGCCCGGGGCTGCGCACGCTACTGACCACGTTGCGGCTCCGCGGTGGGGGTCGAGGTCGTGTGTTCCCTCATCTCGACGAGTACCAGGCACGCAAGGCTCTCCGGCGCCTGGTCAGCGACTACGGCGCGCCTGAGTTCACCTGGCTCATCCTCCGCAAGACGTGCGGTTCGTTCTTGGCGAACGCGCCCGGTGTCTTCGGGGGCGCGAGCGTCTACCGCACGGCTCGTCAGCTTGGGCACTCCGTTCAGATTGCGGAGCGGCACTATCTTGGCGTCGTCAAAGGGATCCCGCGCGAGGCCCGGACGGCTGAAGCCGCGATG
>CAXMND010000004.1:0-7544 GCA_964194675.1 uncultured Coxiellaceae bacterium
CCGGTATGGATGTCGACGACCACAGCGGCGCCCGATGGATGCTGGCGAAACGCTCGATCGAAGGCTTCCATCAGCTGCATGTCGATGGTGAGCTGCAGGTCGTGGCCCGGGACCGGCTTCTTGAGCATGTCGACTTCGAGTGATTGGGGTCGCGTTCCTTCGAGCGCTCTTCCACGCGCGTCGACGACCAAGCGACGAAAGCCTCGCGCCCCCCGAAGCAGATTCTCGTACCGGCGCTCCAGCCCACTTCGACCGATGCGGTCTCCAGGTCGATAGATGCCAGGATCGCTTGCGTTTGTGAGGTCCGTCTCGTTGACCTCGTTCAGGTAACCGATGAGATGGGCGCCAAGGGTGGCATAGGGATAGTCGCGAAGCGGGACGGTCACGATGTCGAGGGCGGGAAGCTCGCCAAGGTGAGTCTCGAGGGCCGCCAACTGCTCACGCGAGATATCGCTGTACAGCTCTAGTTGGTGGGTCCGGCGGTTTTCCGGCAAGTCGGTAAGCCGCCTGGTCAGCGATGCCTTTTCCTCCCCCGAAAGCCCCATCAACGAGGCAATCCCGTCGACATCCTCCGGGATGCGAAGGAGACGGGGCGTCGCATGAACGTCGTAGGACGGCCGGCTTGAGGCAACGACGCGACCTGTGACGTCGCGCATGACGCCGCGGGTAGCTCGGAGCTCGAGGGTCTTGGTGATGTTGTCTTGGGCGATCCCAGACCAGCGATCGCGCTGAAAGAGTTGCACTTGGGCAATGCGAACGATGAGGGCGCCGAACACGAGCGCCACGAAAAGCGCCATCCACCGATAACGCTTGCGAAACTCACCGACCTCGCGGCGCTGTGAGAGCGTAATCATGTCGGGGCCCGCACCGATTCAGGGTCGACCCAGCGCACCAGTGCAAAGAGGAGTGGCGACACCAACGCCGTGGCGAACGCAGATGCAAGAAGAGCGATGGCGAGCGCTCCGCTGCCCCAGGACATGCCGCCCGGCACGAAGGAACGAATGATTTCGATCAGTCCGCCGATCAAGATCGTCAAACCAAAACTGAGCCCCATCTCGAACAGGACCCCACGAAACGACATGAGATACCCGGCGAACCACGAGACCAGGTACCCGACGACGAAGGCGAGGGTGTGAATCCCGAGGGGGTTGCCGGTGAAGATGTCGTAGAGATAGCCGAGGGCAAAGGAAGTGGCCGCGCCGCGAACGAGCCGCACCCCAGGAGCGGTGCCGAGGGCGAAGACCAACGGCAGTCCGAGGTATGGCGAGAACGGATAGGGAGAGAGGACCCTCACGAACGCCGATTGGACCAACAGCATCGCAAACGCGATCAAGACGATGAGGATACTGCTCCTGAACCCTTGCATCCGTCGCCCTTACAACGCGTCCGAATCCTTGGGGCCCGAAGTCAGGATCAACACCTCGTCGAGCCTCGTGAAGTCGACGGACGGCGTTACCTCACCCTCCTGGTGGAGCCCGAATTCATGGTCCTCGATCTTGCTCAGGTATCCAATGAGGATCGACGCGGGGAACTTCTTCCCGAGACCCGACGTGTAGACCTTATCACCAACCGCAACCTCGTCGTCTGTACGGTCGAATTGAATGTGCCCGCGGTAGCGGCTCCGTTCGCCGAGGCCCTCCAAACGCCCGCGCGCCCCCTTGTCGCCGACCACGACATCCACGCGGCTCTCCGGATCGACCGTCAGGAGCACATCGGCAAACCGACCGGAGACGCGGCGGATCTGCCCTACCAACCCCTCGTTCGACACGACCGGCATCCCCGCTTGGACGCCCGCGTGCTCTCCTTGGTCGATCGCGAGCCTCACCACCCGGAACGACGGAGAGATGTCTTTGGCGATGACCCGAGCGGTCACCGTCTCGGTCTGGAGACGCTCGCGCAAGCCGAGCAATGCTTCGAGTTGGTGAATGCGTCGCGCATCGTCTCGAAGCGACCGCATCTCCCTTCGAAGCCGATCGTTCTCCCCGCGCAGGTGGTCGTTGTCGCGCTTCACGTCGACGAGGTACACGTAGTCCTCGATGATACTCGTCGCCCCATCCGCAGCCCATTCGGCGGTGTACTGCACGGGCCCGCTGACCTGTAAGATGCCGTGGTCGATTCGAGAGAGCTTGGAGGGGTCCTTGAGATGTGAGCGGAGAAAAAGGAGCGGGATGATCAGCAGGGCAATCACGATCGCGGCGTCTCGAAATGTATGAAAATAGCTCATCGCCGCGTTCTCGCGCTACGCGATCGTCACCTCACGCAACAGGTCCAGATGGTCGAGCGCCTTGCCCGAACCAAGGACGACCGCAGAGATTGGATCGTCCGAAACCATCACCGGAAGGCCGGTTTCCTCGCGTAGCAACACATCGAGATTCCTCAGTAAAGCGCCACCTCCAGTCAGTACGATGCCCTTGTCCACGATGTCGGCCGACAGCTCTGGCGGGGTACGTTCGAGTGCCATCATGACGGCCTCGGTGATCGCGTTGATCGGCTCAGTGAGCGCATCGCGAATCTCGTCGGAGTTGACGACCACAGTCTTCGGCACACCCGCTACCATGTCGCGACCCTTCACCTCGAGGGTCGCCACTTCGCCGTCTGGGTGCGCGTTGCCGATGCCGCACTTGACGCGCTCCGCGGTTTGCTCGCCGATCAGCAGATTGTACTTGCGTTTAAGGTAGGCGATGATCGCTTGGTCCATCTTGTCGCCGCCCACGCGCACCGACTGGGAGTAGACGATCCCGGCAAGCGAGATGACGGCGACCTCGGTCGTGCCGCCGCCGACGTCGACGACCATGTTGCCGCTTGGCTCCGTGATTGGAAGGCCCGCACCGATCGCGGCTGCCATAGGCTCCTCGATCAAGTAGACCTCGCGGGCGCCGGCACCTTCGGCGCTTTCTTTCACGGCGCGCTTTTCAACCTCGGTGATCCCGAACGGGACACAGATGATGATCCGCGGCTTCACGAGCGTGCGGCGATCGTGATGCGCGCGTTTGATGAAGTAGCGGAGCATCGCTTCGGTGATGTCGAAGTCCGCAATGACCCCGTCGCGAAGCGGTCGCACGGCGCGGATCGAGCCCGGAGTGCGACCGAGCATTTCCTTGGCCTCCTTGCCAACTGCCAACACGCGTTTGCCGCCGCGCGGGTCGGCTTGGACCGCAACCACCGAGGGCTCGCACGACACGATCCCGCGCCCCTTCACGTAGATCAGGGTCGTCGCGGTACCCAAGTCGATGGCGAGGTCGTTTGAAAAAAGGCCGTAGAACCAGTCGGAAATCATCGGTGCTTGAGTGGACTTAATCAATGGGACCCAAGAGGAGACTAGAGGAGACTAGAGGAGAATTCCCCACCATTTCCAACGGCTTCCGGTCCAGGCGGGTAGCATGTATCAGCTCCTTTTGGGCGTTTCAAGCACGGGCCTGACCGTTACCCAACAGCTGGCCCACAACGCCCTACAGCGCCTTGTGGCCCACCGATTTGGGCATGGGCTAGGAATGTGAGTAACCTTTAGGGGTCCTGAACAAACGGGGGCTTTTTGCGGCAGAAGAGACACCTTTCGGAACCACAACGTCGCGGCGCTGAAGCGGCCGAGCTCGTGGCCCGCGCCAAGAGCGGAGACACGAGAGCATTTGACGAGTTGGTGCGCAAATACCGCGATCGGGTGTACGCATTGGCGCTGACCTTGACCGGCCAGGCAAGCGATGCGGACGACATCACGCAAGACGCGTTTCTCAAGGCGTACCACAAGCTTCCGGAGTTCGAGGGGCGGAGCGAGTTCTTCACCTGGATCTATCGAATCACGCTGCACCGCGCCCTCAACGCCAAGCGCGACGGAAAACGTCGACGGACCGTGCCCCTCGATGACCCGCGTCTCGTCGCTGCCGTTGCGGTAGACTCGCGCGGCGACCCGGAACGGGCAGTCCAGCTACGCGAGCGGTATCGCGCTCTGCTCGAAGCCTTCGATCAACTCTCGGCGCTCCTGCAGACGACGGTCGTGCTCACGACCCTCCAGGGGCTCAGCTACAAAGAAGCAGCCGTCGTCCTCGAGACCACCGAGGGCACGATCGCGTGGCGGATTCACGAGGCCCGTCGGAAGATGCAGGGCTACCTCGACAGCCTCGAGCCAGGCGCCGACGCGGCTCGGGTCAAGCGTCGCCCACTGTCGGACAGCGCTGTTTTCCGGCTGGAACGGGCTCTCTTGCAGCTCGTCCACACCGCTTCCCCGGCTGCAGCTACCGCTCGTTGATCGGAACGTAGTGTCGCTCGCCTTCACCGAGGTAGACCTGCCTCGGGCGCGCAATCTTTTGCTCGGGATCGGTGAGCATTTCTTCCCATTGTGCGAGCCAGCCGGGCGTGCGACCGATCGCGAACAGCACGGGAAAGAGGTCCACCGGGAGACCCATCGACTCGTAGATCAGGCCGGAATAGAAGTCGACATTCGGATAGAGCTTTCGCTCGACGAAGTACGGATCCTCGAGTGCGATCCGCTCGAGCTCGACGGCGATGTCGATCAGGGGGTTCTTCCCCATCTCGCCGAAGACCTCGTAGGCGAGCTTCTTGATCACTTTGGCACGCGGGTCATAGTTCTTGTAGACGCGGTGGCCGAAGCCCATCAATCGCTCCTCGCCTCCTTTCGCACGCGCGACGAACTCCGGGATGGCGGCAACCGAGCCAATCTCGGTGAGCATGCGCACGACGGCCTCGTTGGCGCCCCCGTGGAGCGGCCCGTAGAGCGCGTCGCAGGCTGCGGAAAGCGCGCTGTATGGATCGACGTGCGATGAACCGACCGCACGCATCGCGCTCGTGGAGCAGTTCTGCTCGTGATCGGCATGAAGGATGAGCAGCACGTCGAGGGCGTGCTCCACGATCGGATTCGGGGTGTACTTCCGTTCCGTCATCTTGAAGAGCATGTTCAGGAAGTTCCCTGCATAACTGAGGTCGTTGTCGGGATAGACGTAGGGCAGCCCCCGACGATGACGATAGGCGTATGCCGCAATCGTCGGCATTTTTGCGATGATGCGGCGCATCTGCAGGCGACGTGACTCTGGGTTCGAGAGGTCCTTCGCGCCTGGGTAGAACGTCGAAAGCGCCGCCACCGTGCTGCACATGATGCCCATGGGGTGCGCGTCGTACCGAAACGCATCCACGAACTCGCGAATGTTCTCGTGCACCATCGTGTGATGGGTGATCTCGTGCTCGAAAACCTCGAGCTCAGGACCGGCGGGAAGCTCGCCCGTCAGCAGGAGGTACGCAACCTCGAGGAACGTAGCGCGCTCGGCGAGCTCGTCGATCGGGTACCCACGGTAGCGAAGGATCCCTTTTTCACCATCGATGAACGTGATGCGGCTCGTCGTCGATGCGGTGTTCTTGTATGCCGGATCGTACGACATCATCCCGAAATCGTCCTCCGACGTTTTGATCTGTCGGAGGTCCATCGCTCGGATCGTGCCATGCGTGATCGGGAGCTCGTAGGTCTCCCCCGTGCGGTTGTCCGTGATGGTCAGGCTGTCTTTGGGCATCTGTGGTAAGTGAGGTTTCGTGCTCGCCCACAATATTGTCAAGCTCGAAACGAGCGAGCCGTCCGAGTACATGCTCTTCCTTCACGGGATCCTGGGGACGCGCGCCAATTGGCGGGGCGTCGCGCGAAGATTCGTGAAAGCACGTCCAGACTGGGGCGCGATTCTGGTCGACCTTCGCGAGCATGGTGACTCGCTTGGGCTGCCACCTCCCCACACGTTGAAAACGGCAGCAGCCGACCTCCGCGAGCTCGAGCAGGCTCTATCACTACCCGTGCGGGGTGCGCTTGGCCACAGCTTCGGCGGAAAGGTCGCGTTGGAGTGGCTCGCAGCACGAGAGGTCGGCGCCGAGGTCTGGCTCATCGACTCATCGCCGGGCCCGAAAGTACCCGAGAAAAGCTCAACCGTGACCGCCGCCGTGCTGACGATTCTCGAAGGCCTCGACGAGGATTGGCCTTCGCGGGAAGCGTTCGTGGAATCGGTCGTCGAAGCAGGGCAGCCGGAGGCGATCGCGCAATGGCTCGCGATGAATCTCAATCGCAACGAAGACGGAAGCCGCTCGTTCGGGCCCGACCTTCCTGCGATCCGATCCTTGATCGAGGACTACGCGAGGATCGACTTGTGGCCGCTGGTCGAGTCACTGCCGGCCGGGTCCACGATGCATGCCGTCATCGGTGGACGCTCGGCCATGTTTTCACCCGCGGATCGAGCCCGTGTGGAAGCTCTGGCAGAGCGCGATCGGCGCGTGTTCGTTCACGTCTTCGAAGACTCCGACCACTGGGTGCACATCGACGCGACCGACGAACTCGTCGCTCTCTTGACATCGGCGGCCGGCGAACAACCATAGGCTTCAATGGCGATCTTCATGACGGGGGCGACCGGGTTCATCGGTTCGTATGCGACAGAGTGGCTGCTCCGGAACACCGATCACGAACTTGCACTCTTGGTCCGCGCACCGGACTACGACGCGGGCGTCGAACGCCTGTGGAAGTCCCTTCAGCTGCACATGAAAGCGGACGAGTTCTATCGGTCTCTCGACCGCATTTGTTTCATCGCGGGCGACCTCAGCGAGCCGAATCTCGGAATCTCCAACGCCGACTACGACTGGCTTATCTCCAACGCAGAATCGGTCTTGCACAACGCGGCGGCGCTGAACTTTCGCTCGGAGCGAACCTGTACGAACCACAACCTCCGAGGGACGCTCTCAGTGATCAAGCTGGCGCGAGCGATTCAAGACGATCATCCGCTGCGCCGCTTCACGCTCGTGTCGACCGCAGCCGTGGCCGGCGAGCGCCCCGGCGACACTATCCTCGAGAGCGAGCCCCTCGATTGGGACCTTCCCGACTTCAACCCGTACACTCGAACCAAGAAGTTTTGCGAGCACATGGTTCGCGAGTTGCTGCCCGACGTGCCGCGACTCTATCTCCGCCCAAGCAGCGTCATTGGGGATTCGCGGTTTCCGGAAACGACCCAGTTCGACATGGTTCGCGCGTTTTGCGTGCTGACCGACCTGCCCGTGCTTCCGTTCTCCCGCGACACGAGGATGGACATCGTCAATGCCGACTGGGTCGGGCCGGGGATTGCCGAGCTTCACTTGCGTGAGGACCTTTCGCACGAGACCTATCACCTGAGCGCCGGCGCCGAGTCGCGTTCCCTCGGTGAGGTTTCGGAGGCTTTCTCGGAGACGCTCGGAAGACAAATGCCACGCTTCGCCGGACGACTAAAAGCGCCTTTCGAGCAGGCGATGAGTTTGCTCGCTAACCTCGAGCCTCGAGGGAAGGCGCTAGGGAAGGCGCAACGCATCGGCGCGTTGCTGAGTGTGTTTGTCCCCTACATGGCAGCCAACATCGTGTACGACAACGCCCGTTCCGTGAGCGATCTCCATACTGCACCTGTCCCATTCACGAACTACGGCGCCAACCTCTACCACTACGCCAAATCCGTGAACTTCGAGTTTCCTTATCGTCCGTTGCCCGAAGGGCTGGATCTTTCAAACGTTCCACCAAGTCCAGTACGGCCAATGGCGTGAGT
>CAXMND010000005.1:0-7565 GCA_964194675.1 uncultured Coxiellaceae bacterium
TCCAGATGAAGCCATACGACCTGAGGGGGGTGTTGGTCCGTATCGGTATCTTGCTCACTGCGGTTCTGATCTCCGGCAGCGGCAACTGTGGGATGCAGTCGCGGCACGACTCGCCCTCGATTCTGAACGAGGTCGAGCTCAGAGCGCCCCCGATCACGGAGAAGTTTCACCGCTGCGCCGAGTTCACCGAGACGCGGCGCCCGTTTTTTGGCGAGCTCCATTCCCACACGACCTATTCACTCGACGCCAATCTCGAAGGCACGCGATTGACGCCGCGCGAGGCTTATCGCTTCGCACGGGGGTTGAAGGTCACGCCTCCCGGGGGTGACCGCGCAATTCAGCTCGACCGGCCCCTCGACTTCGCGGCGGTCACCGATCATGCGGAGTTCCTCGGTTTTGTCGCCGCCTGCGCGGATCCAAACTCCCAGGCCTACGGAAAGAAAGGGTGCAAGCTCTATCGAAAGCGTCCGAACTGGGGCCTGCTCATCATCGACGCACATCTCACGGACGAAGAGAACTTCCACAACCCACCTAGGGCGTGCGGGGACGCCGGCGAGCACTGTTACGTCTATCGAGAGGCGATGTGGGTCGACCTCCAGAACGAGGCCGAAGACGCGTACGATCGCAGTGACAAGTGCCGGTTCACGTCGCTCGTGGGCTATGAGTACTCGGCGTCCCCGTCCGATGGCACGGTTCACGTTGGCAAAGTGCACAACATGCATCGGGTCGTCCTGTTTCGGAATTCGATCGTACCTAGGGTCCCCGTGGACTTCTTCGATGCGGCCCACATCCAGGATTTTTGGGCAGGACTTCGAAGGCACTGCACGGATCTCGGCAACGGTTGCGACGTGCTTGCGATTCCCCACAACGCCAATCTGAGCGCCGGCCGCATGTTCGACGACAGGATCCACAGCGGGAAGCACGACAAGCCTCCTTTCGATGCCGACTACGCGAGAGAGCAAGCCACGTTCGAGCCGCTGATGGAGATCTATCAGCACAAAGGGAGCTCGGAATGCCTACCCGGGCAGACCTCGGGCGACGAGCTCTGCGGTTTCGAGATTGTGCCCTACGACAACCTTCGCGCTGCCATGATGGACAAGACCAAAGACGTGAGCACGGTCGACACGATGCGTTACGGGTTTGGCGAAGGGCTCCGATACCAGAAGGAGCTCGGGGTCAATCCCTTCCAGTTCGGGATCGTCGGCGGCACCGACGGGCACCTCGGGCTTGCTGGCAACGTCAACGAGGCGCGTTTCCTCGGAGGAGGTGGGGCCGGGGAGGGCCACGTTGGCAAGAAGACGGCCGCGTTTCCGGACCGTGTGTACTTCGGGCCTGGGGGGATCACGGGCGTGTGGGCCGAAGAGAACTCACGGGAGGCGATCTTCCGGGCGTTGCGCCGCAAGGAGACGTTTGGCACGAGCGGGACACGCATGACGGTACGAGCGTTTGGAGGTTGGAACCTTCCGGCGAGCTGGTGTGAGCAACGCAGGCGAATCGAGCTCGGCTACGAACGTGCCGTCCCCATGGGGAGTGTCATGACGGCAGCTCCGGCCCCGCATGCACGTCCTATGTTTGCCATCGAAGCCATCGCCGATCCCGGGACTGCGGAGTTGCCGGGCGCGAAACTCCAGCGTCTTCAGATCATCAAAGGGTATCTCGATGAGGAAGGCGAAGCGCAGGTACGCGTATTCGACGTGGCGGGCGACAAGGAGCTCGGCCGCGACCTCGACCTCACGACCTGCGAGCCGAGCTCAGACGGCTTCAACAAGCTCTGCACCGTGTGGGGCGACGATACCTTTCAGGCCGATCAGCACGCCTACTACTACGTTCGGGCGGTCGAGGTTCCGACCTGTCGCTGGAGCACACGGATGTGTGTCGAACACCAGTACGACTGCGAAAACCAGAAGCGCGAGATCGACAAGCAATGCTGCGCCCAGTCCGCCGGGCTCCACCCACGCAACTGTGCCGATGTGATCTGCGACGACGATCACTTCGACGATCCGTGCTGCCAGCCGACGGTCGTGAGGCCGGCCATCCAGGAGAGAGCCTGGGGCTCCCCTATTTGGTACACGCCGTAGACAGCGGCAGCGTTCTGGGTTTCTCCTCCTATAACTCCTCGTGCCACTACCACTGTAATCCCCCCGCTTGACTCCCTCACCCCACGCGCTAAACCGGGGCCCTCTCCGCTTCCCTGCCGCGGGTGCCGCTGGCTTGGGAGCTTCAAGTGAGGACAGTCAAATGCCTAAAATGAAGACAAAACGTGCTGCCGCTAAGCGGTTCAAAACAACCGGTGGAGGGCGGATTCGTCGCTCCACGGCCGGCAAGCAGCACATGATGCGTGGCAAGTCTGCGAACCGACTCCGGAAGCTCAAGAAGAACTCCATGGTCGACCATAGCGACGAACCTCGTATCCGGCGTTTGCTTCCTTACGAGTTCTGAGACTTCTAAGGAGAACGCCATGCCTAGAGTGAGACGAGGGTTCAAAGCCCGCCGGCGCCGCAAGCGTTTGCTCAAGCACGCCAAGGGTTACTACGGCGCACGCCGCAAAGCATTCCACGTTGCGATCGAACAGGTCCACAACGCATGGGAAGACGCCTATCGCCATCGCCGGACCAAAAAGCGTGAGTATCGCCGCCTTTGGATTGCGCGCATCAATGCCGCCGCGCGCGTCAACGGCCTGAACTACAGTCAGTTCATCGCCGGTTTGAAGCGTTCCGGGATTGAGCTCGATCGCAAGGTCCTCGCGGAGATCGCTGTCGTCGATCCCGGCGGCTTCAAGGCAGTCGTCGACGCCATCGAGTAGATCGCTCTGGACGCGCGATGGCAGAGCCTGAGGCGGTTCAGACATTCGAAGACGGACTTACCGAAATCCGTAGTGCGTACGAGCATGCACTCCGCGATGCGACCGACGAGCCAGCTCTTCGCCTAGTCAACGGTCGTTACGTGGGCCCGCAGGGTGAGCTCACCAAGCTCCTCAAGCTCATGCCGAAGCTCCCGGGTGACCGGCGACGTGAGCTCGGTCAGCGCGCGAACACGCTCAAGCAAGAGATCCAACGGACTTTCGACGATGCACTCGAAAGCATTCACCGACGCGCCCGCGAAGCCGAGCTCACCGGTTCTTCCCTCGACGTGACGTTGCCGGGGCGTTGGCAAATGCCTGGCCGGCTGCACCCGATCACGCGCATTCGCAACGAGGCGATCGAGATCTTCACATCGTTGGGCTTCGACGTGGCCGATGGCCCGGAGGTCGAGCTCTACGAGAACTGCTTCGACAAGCTCGGCTTCCCTCCGGACCACCCCGCGACCGACGAGCAGGACACCTTTTTCATAGAAGGCAGCCAGAGCTCCGGGCAGCACCGCGTCCTGTTGAGGACCCAAACCTCGACGATTCAGGTTCGCGAGATGAGCCGGCGTGAGCCCCCCTTGGCCATCGTGTCGCCTGGCGCGGTGTACCGCCGCGACGATGACGCCACCCACTCACCCATGTTCTCCCAGCTCGAGGGCTTCCTCGTCGATACGGACGTGACCTTCGCCGAGCTCAAAGGGGTGCTGACTCTTTTTCTGCGGCGCCTCTTCGACGAGCACGTGGGCGTCCGCTTTCGCGCGAGTTACTTCCCGTTCGTCGAACCGGGCGGTGAGGTCGACATGAGCTGCGTCTTCTGCCGTGCGTGGGAAGGCGACAATGAGCGCACGGCGGCGTGCCGCGTATGCAAGGGCAGTGGATGGATGGAGATCCTCGGCTGCGGAATGATTCATCCAGTCGTGTTCGAGAACGTGGGGTACGACCCCGAGAAGTACACCGGGTTCGCCTTCGGGATGGGGCTGGACCGGATCGCGATGCTCAAGTACGGCATTCCGAACATCAAGCTTCTGTACGACAACGACGTGCGCTTCCTGTCTCAGTTTTAGAAACGACCATGCTGACTTCATTCCGCTGGCTGCAAGAGCTCTGTCCCATCGAGGCCGATGTCCACGAGGTGGCCTATCGCATCACGCAGGCGGGCTTGGAGGTAGAAGGGATCGAGGAGAAGGGCGCGAATCTTTCGGGCGTCGTAATCGCAGAGGTGCGCACCAAAGCCCCTCACCCGAAGCGCGACAAGCTCACCCTTGTCACGTTGTTCGACGGCGAAGCAGAGCATGAAGTCGTGTGCGGCGCCCCGAACGTGCCTGAGCCGGGGGGTCGCGTCTTGTTTGCGCGCCCCGGGGCGGTTCTTCCGAACGGCCTCCGGATCGAGCCACGCAAGGTCGGAGGAGTCGAATCCTCGGGTATGATCTGCAGCGAAGCTGAGCTCGATATCGGCCTCGATCCGGAAGGGATCTTCATCGTGGACGCCGAGAACACGGCCTTGCCAGGCGACGAGGTCGCCGGCGCCCTCGATCTCCACGATTTCATTCTCGATATCGGCCTCACTCCCAACCGGCCCGATTGCCTGGGTCACGTGGGGATCGCCCGCGAGATCGGCGTCCTCTTTGGCAAGCCGTGCGAGCCCCGCAGGGCCGCGGGTCCACGACGAACCTTCGCCGCGGGAGCCTCCTTCCAAGAGGACCAGCCCACGACCGACCTCGTCCCTTCGTGGGACAACGAGAGCGAGCCGCTCGATGCGCCGGGCCTCCCAAGCATCTCGGTCGAGATCCTGAACGGAGATCGCTGTCCTCGGTACGGCGCGGCGCTCGTCTCCGGCGTGAAAGTGGCGCCGTCGCCGTTCTGGCTTCGGTACCGACTTCACAACCTCGGCCTCCGTGCGCTTTCGAACGTCGTGGATGCCACGAACTTGATCTTGCTCGAATGGGGACACCCAATTCACGCTTTCGACCTCAGCCGACTTCGCGGTTCCAGAGTTGTCGTTCGACTCGCGACCGAAGGCGAGACGATGCCGACGCTCGACGGAGTAGAGCGAACGTTCACGCCCGACGACCTCTTGATCTGCGATGGTGAGGGGCCTGTCGCCGTTGCGGGCGTGATGGGCGGAGCCGACAGCGAGATTCGAGATGACACCAAAGACATCCTCATCGAGTGTGCGTACTTCGACCCGCGGTCGATTCGTCGCACGTCTCGCCGACTTGGCCTCCACACCGACTCCAGTCATCGCTTCGAACGAGGCGTTGATCCCGAAGCCATACCTCGGGTATTGGCGAGTGCGGCCTCACTTATCGCGGAGCTAGGCGCCGGAGCCGCGGCGACCACGGCCATCGATCGGGTTGCCATCGCCCACTCGCCAAAGTCGATCTCGTTCCGGCCCGTGCGAGCCGCACAGCTCTTGGGGATGCCGATCGAAGCCGACGAAAGTCAACGCATTCTGGAGGCCGTCGGCTGTCGCGTCGTCGAAAAAGCCGGCACCGGCTTCACACTCGCGGCGCCGAGTTGGCGCCCTGACCTTTGTCGCGAGGTCGATCTCATAGAGGAGGTCGCACGCGTCCGGGGTTACGACGAGATCCCCACCGCCGTGCCACGTCTTCGCCCATCGGAGTCGGGGACACCGGGGCGATTGCGTTTCATCTCGGCCCTGCGCACTGCGGCGGTCACCGCGGGTCTCTACGAGGCGGTGAATTACGGGTTCTTGTCGGTCGACGACCTCCAAAAGGCGCGCGTGTCCACCGATGTCGTCGCTCTCGCGAATCCGCTGTCCGAAGAGCGCTCGGTGATGCGCACCTCGTTGATGCCCGGCCTCACCGGTGCGGCGACTCGAGCACAGCGTCATGGCGCTACCGAGGTTCGCCTCTTCGAGCTCGCGCGCACCTTCCATCCGAGCGACGACGTCCTTCCGCGAGAGGAGACCACCTTGGCGATCGTTCTAGCCGGGGATCGTTCTGGCTGGATCGGAGGCGATCGACCCTTCGGCTTCTATGATGGCAAGGGCGCGGTGGAAGCGATCTTGGATCGGGCGATCGGACAGGAGCCCGACATCGCATCAGGCGACATTCCGGTGTTCATGCATCCCAAGCGATCGGCGGTCATTTCGCTGGCCTCAGGGCCGATCGGATTCGTCGGGGAGATCCACCCCGAGGTCGGTGACGCCCTCGGGCTTCATGGCCGCGTAGTCTACGCCGAGATCGATGTCGCAGCGCTCCACGCTGTTTCAGAAAAGCTCGGTCCTCCGCAAGCAGACGGGCTTCCAAAGTTCCCAGCAGTCACACGAGACATCGCGATGCTCGTGCGCGAAGAGTTCACCGCCGGGGAGATCGCCGAGGCGCTGTCTCAGGCATCTGGCGGCCTGACGGAGTCGGTCCACCTTTTCGACCTCTACCGGGGTGACCAGATCCCCGAGGGCCACCGAAGTCTGGCGTTTCGAATGACGTACCGAGACCCCGAAAGCACCCTCACCGACAAGCGGGTGGACAAGGTGCATGCCAAGGTCGCGAAGCTCGCACGCGATCGCTTTCAAGCCACCATCCGCTAGACAGATTCCAGCGGGTGTGAGAAAGCGCACTTTTCTTCGGTCGAATCTTCGCCAAACCCTTGAGATTCAAACCTATTCATGGTTCTCTGGCGCTGACCGAGCCTCTGGAGGAAGAAACCGAATGACCAAAGCCGAAATCATCGATGCCGTCTACGAGAAGGTTGGGGGCTTCTCGAAGAAAGAGGCAGCTGAGGTCGTAGAAGCCGTATTCGACACGATGAAAGACGTGCTTGCTGAAGGGGAGAAGATCAAGATTTCGGGCTTCGGAAACTTCGTGGTGCGCACCAAGAAGGAGCGCATCGGCCGAAACCCGCAAACGGGCGCCCCAATCCCGATCAGCGCACGGCGCGTGCTGACGTTCAAGCCCAGCCAAGTGCTGAAAACCGTGCTGAATCCGCACCGTACACAAGAAGAGGAGGAAGCGGATGCACACCAAAACTCATACTGAGTGGATCCTATGACACGGCGTACGCAATTGCCTGACAAGCTGTTCTTCAAGATCGGCGAAGTCGCGGACATAGTAGGGGTCAAGCCGCATGCGCTGCGCTATTGGGAGACGGAGTTTGCTCCCCTGCGGCCGAAGAAGACACGGGGGGCGCATCGGCAATACAGTCGCAGAGATGTCGAGCTCGCGATGTTGATTCGCCAATTGCTCCACGACGAGGGCTACACCATTCCTGGTGCCCGAAAGCGAATCCGCGACCTCGGTCGGCACCAGCGAAGCAGCCCCCCTGAACCGCGGGCAGCACGCGAGGTGGCGCTCCGAACCGAGCTACTCGGCTTGCGTCAGCAGCTTTCGGACCTGCTCGCGCAGCTCCAGGCAACCGAGCAGCAACCCGTCGAGTCGAAACCGGTCCAGGTGACGGTCCACAAGGTGGTGCCGGTCACCGCGAATCGCAGCCCAGAAGCGCCGTAAAACCGAATCGCTACGCTGAACGCTGGCACTAACGCTGAACGCTGACGCTGTAGTGACAGTGGCGCCGGGCGCCATTGAGGGAGGGCCGGGGGCTCTCGCCCTCCGGTCCATCCATGGTCGGGGCGACTGGATTTGAACCAGCGACCCCCTCACCCCCAGTGAGGTGCGCTACCAAGCTGCGCTACGCCCCGTCCACCCTCGTTCCCGAGGGCAGGCGACTCTAACCCAGCCCCCTCCGCGAAGGCAACCCG
>CAXMND010000006.1:0-3345 GCA_964194675.1 uncultured Coxiellaceae bacterium
CCCGCCTCCGCACCTCGCTCCTTCGTGCGCCGAGGCGGGCGTGCTCGGTGTCCTTCCTGGCGCCATAGGGATGTTTCAGGCCACCGAGGCAGTGAAGATCATCCTCGAACGTGGCGAGCCCCTCGTCGGCCGCTTGCTGCAATACGATTCCCTCGGGATGACCTTCCGCACCTTCAAGCTCCGCAGAAACAAAGACTGCCAGGTCTGTGGCGATCGCCCAACGATCACCGAATACATCGACTACGAGCACTTCTGCGCCGGCAACTGAGGGCCCCGGCCCGCCGCTGACACTGGCGCTGACACTAGTCCGAGCCGCTCAGCTCCTCGGCGAGAGCAACCAACACCGGCAGCATGAGTCGGTCCTTGGCTCGCCCCGTTTTCCTCTTAAGGTCGATCAGCGTCGCCAAATCTACGATCCGGAACTCGATCCCTTCCTCTTCGATCGACTCGGTGTGCGGTAAGAGTTCCTCGAAGCCGCGGCCATCGGCCAACATCCCAAGGCAATCGAGCGGCCCCACGCGAGTCGATAAAAGCACGTGCCCTTCACCGAGGAGAGCCGATTCTTGAGGGGGCAGTCGACGGTTCGCGAGCTCCCTTACGTGTGCGTCGAGCTGGTCCAACACCGTTTTGAGTCGGGAGACGTTCTCTGGCGTTCTTTGATGAACGATGTCGAGGTCCTCTGTCGTGATAGGCGCGCCGTGAATCACTGCAGCGGCGCCACCCACCACGATGAATTCAACTCGGGCGTCAGCGAGCTGCCGGAGGAGCTCTCCGACATCAGCGACTCTTGGACCTGGCATCTCTCAAAGCCTGGAGCGATGCGGCAGAGCTCAGGGCCGCACGCAGCCGATCCAGCGGCGAAAGCGAGAGCGCCCATTGGATGAGGGTGCGGTCCACGTCGCGCGCGGCCTGTCGCACGAGCTCATCTACCTCGGAAGCTTTGCTGGGCTTGTCAGACACGAGGGGAGAGTACCTCGCAGGCACCCCGCAAGCCAGTGTCGGGGCTGACCCTAGCACTGACGCTGCGGGTTAGCGTCGGGCGTACGCGATCTTACAGACGCGATCGGCCCGGGCGACGCCGCCGAGCTGGCGTGGCCGAGGGTTTGGGTCTTTGTAGCGCGGCTCGAGGTCGAAGTGGCGCACGAGCTCGCTGATGGCTTGGGTGATCGCCGAGGTTGAAAAGCGATGTGCCGGGCAGGTGTGTTTGCCGTGCCCGTACGTGGTGACGAGCTCGGGCGCTGCAAGCTCCTTGCTTCGCGGAAACACCGACCCTCGGTAGTTCGAAATGTCGAACTTTGCGAGCCAAGGCGCCGCGGTCGTGTTGGTCACGGACATCATTGTCGTGACGAGGGTTCCAGGAAGCAAGTGATGGGTCTCGTTGCCATGTTCGAACTCGATGGGCGTAACCACGCGTCGCAGCACGATCGAACGCTGCGTCATCCGGATGGCTTCGTGGCTAAAGGGATTGAGTATGGTGTCGTCACCCGCTCGTACTTTTTCGATGACATCGGGATGTGCGAGGAGAAAAATGAGGGTCCACGCCATCGCTGCGAACAGATTCGATTGAGACCCCATGTGGATCACGATGACGTCTCGAGCGATCCCAATGTCGCGCTCCGGGCTCGGGACGTGCGCCCACGATTCGCAAATTCGGTCGAAAAGGCTCTCCTCGACTGGCGACGCAGCGCTGGCCCAACGGTCCCGGAGGATCTCCGCGAAGATCCCCTCGATCTCATGCATCGCCGTGCGTTCGCGTGCCTTGCGGGTGGCGATGGTGAGCAGGGCCTTGTGCGGGTGCACGAACGACTCAGACATATCCAGCCGATCGAAGAGGGTAGCAAGCCGGGGCAGGTATTTTGGCGACGCGGCTTCTTCGCCACCCCAGGATGCCATTCCCATTCGATGTGCGAGACGTTTGGAGAACGAAAAGGCTTCGATGACGCCGGAGTCACCGAGGTCCGCGAGCTCTAGATCGACGGCGCTTTGCAGATTGCCGAGATAGGCCTGCACGTCGTCTTTGGCGAACAGGTCGTGGGGGAACGTTCGGCGCCCTTCGAAGAGCTCGACGGGTGCCTTGTGACTGAGCAAGGTGAGGTCCGCGAGTGCTTTGCTCGCGGCTTCCTCAGGAAGTGCCCACAGGGATCGCACACCAGCGGCAGAGAACACGCAGAACAGTCGGTACCCGAACGCATCGACTACGAACGTGTCTCCCATCTCGGCCCGACACTCTGCGAAGAACGCTGTCGGGTTGCGGAGAAGCCTCCGACCGGCCCTCATCCAGGGAACCGCGCCGGTTCTTCGCGGAGGCATCGGTGAGATCGACGGAAGCGGGCGCCGCAGGCTCGCCACTGTACTCTCGATACCGTTTCGAATGATGGCCATGGGCCCTTGCGTCCCAATTCCGTAGCCCTCGACCATGTTGACGATGGTGGGAAGGTTGACGGCCAGCTTGATGTCACCATCGACTTTTATCTTGCCGGACATGAAGGCTCGCATGGGGTTCATCTTGCCCGTCGTCATCGCGACCCAATCCGTAGCATTGACATGAATGGTGGCGGCCGGCTGCGGATCCCCATCGGCAAGTTGATCACAATCGGACGCAGCTTCCGGCAGCCGTGCGACGAATCGAGAGCGCTTGCCCTTCGTGAGGTCGACCAACCACGTGCCGCCACCTGGTCCGGCAAGCACGAACTTGAACACCGTATCAGCCTGGGTTGCGGACTCGGGCGTATCGCGGGCGCTTTGCTCGAGTGCTTCGAAGAAATCGGAGGGCGAGGGTTCCATCGTTCCGTGAGTTTGGGGGGTACCTCTATTTCTCGCTAGCCTGTTGTCATGTGGGATTTCAGGCATGGCCTAGGAGCGCCGGCGCGCGGTTGGCGGCGAGGATTTCGATACGGAGCCAAGGTAGGCCTCATGGCCTCCATCCTCGTGGGATCAGGCTGCGTGGCTCATCAACACACGACGGGTCATCCGGCTCCCGTTCCGCAACCAGCGCCCCATCGCGTCGATGCCAGGGAGGCGGAACACATCGCTCTCGATGTTGCCGCGAAGCGCGGGTACCGCGACCCCTACGTGCGAGACCTCAAGTGGAAGGACAAGGAGTTCCGTTGGGACGTGAAGACCGAGGGCTATGTCGCGCGCAAGAAGAGCAAGCTCGATCTGTGGATCGACGGCGAGACGGGCGAGATCCTGAAGCTCAAGGACCAGGCCGACTCGCGAAAACACGGCCACGCCGGCCGCCATGGAGCCCATCCACCACCCGCGCATCCCCGCCATGGCCATCACCACAGCCACGCAGGGGTCAAGCTGGTCTTTGATTCAAACCTCGGCGTGTACCTCGTCGTG
>CAXMND010000007.1:0-29038 GCA_964194675.1 uncultured Coxiellaceae bacterium
TGCGAGCAAGAAGAACACCATGAGAGAGACCCCGCTGAGCGGAGTCATCACCAGGGAGCCATCGGCATGGCGCGCTTCCCGCAGGGCCTGACGCAGGGGCTTGCTCTCCTCATCGGTGTCCCCGATCCCGAACACGATCCCGAGGGTTGAAATGAACACCTCACGCGCAGCGAACGCGCCGATGATCCCCACGCCGATCTGCCAGTCGAAGCCTATGGGCCTCAGGGCCGGCTCGATCGCGTGCCCGAACCTGCCGCCGATACTGTGCTCTAGCTGCGCGGACGCCTCTTGCGCGTCGAGCGCAGCGATGGCCTTCGCTTCCTGCTCGGGGAACAGATCCGCCTGCTGGACGGTCGCCCGCTCGAGGACGTAGTGAGCGGTGATCTCATCCGACTTCGGAAACGAGAGAAGCACCCACAAAAGCACGGTCATCGCCAAGATGATCGTCCCTGCGTCGACCAAGAAGATCCTGAGGCGACGCCAGGCATTGAGCCAAAGGATCTGGGCGGAGGGCCATCGATAGGGGGGCATCTCCAGCAAGAAGGTAGGGGCGGGCCCGGGAAGAATGGTCCGGCGAATCACGGCGGCCGCTGCGAGCGTCACCACGACGGAAAGGGTGTACATCGCAAATAGCGCCACGGCGCCTGCACTAAACCACCATAACGTCGCGCCCGCGAAAACGGTACCGACGACCAGAATGTAGACGGGAAGCCGAGCGCTACATGACATCAGCGGCAACGCGAGCATCGTCACGAGTCGATCCCGCCGTCGCTCGATCGTCCGGGTCGCCATGACGGCAGGGATGGCGCACGCGAAGCCCGAAAGTAACGGCACGAAAGCCTTCCCGTGGAGCCCCACCCCCTTCATCACACGATCGATGACAAACGCCACTCGGGCGAGGTACCCGGAGTCCTCCATAAAACCGATGAAGAGAAACAGCATGAGGATCTGGGGCGCAAAGACGATGACGTTTCCTACGCCGGCGATGATTCCCTCGACGATGAGGTCTTGGAGAACTCCGTCCGGGAGCACCGCTGCGGTCTTATGCTGGAGGACGGCGGTGAGATCCTCGATGGCGCCGATGGCCGGCTCGGCCCAGGCGAAGAGTGCCTCGAACATGAGGAGCATCACCGTTGCGAACGCCAAGAGACCGAACACCGCGTGAGTGAGCACACTGTCAATGCGCTCGCTCACGGTCGGTTTGGGCTCCGGCTTCGACGAGGCTCGACTCAGCTGTTCCTCGATCCACGCGTAACGAGGGGCGATGATCTCGAGGTCCAGGTTCCGACCCTCGGCCGTCGCCGCGGAACGAAGCTTTCGAACCGCGCTGCGAATCGAATCGGGCACACCTCGCAGGCTGTCCTCGCCAAGGGAGAGAAGACACCACAGCGCCACGGCGCGGGTCTGCTGGGCGGGGGCGCCAGGCTGCCAGCGTTCGACCACCGGGACGAGCTCGGAAAGATCCACCTCGAGTGCCAACGGATACGAAACGGATGGAGCCCCCGAGTGGGAAACCGACCCGAGCTGGCCTTCAACCGCCTTCAAGAGCACATCCAACCCGCGCTTCTTGGTGGCCACGACGGGGACCACCGGCGCGCCGAACAACTCCGATAAGAGGTCGATGTCGATACGGAGCCCCATCCGCTCCGCTTCGTCCATCATGTTCAGCGCGACGACCACGGGAACTCCGGACTCGAGAAGTTGCAGCGCAAGATAGAGGCCGCGCTGGAGGGTGGTCGCGTCGACGACGCAAACGACCGCGCGGGTTTCGTCGGCAACGAGGGCATCTACCGCAAGCTGCTCCTCGGGCGAGTTCGCGGTCAGGCTGTACATGCCCGGAACGTCGACGAGCTCGACCTCGTGCACGCCAAGGCGGACCGTCGCAATCATGCGATCGACTGTAACCCCCGGATAGTTCCCGACTTGGGCGCTCCCCCCGCAGAGCGCGTTGAACAGCGTGCTCTTCCCACAGTTGGGGTTGCCCGCGATCAAGACCCCGGGGGCCGCCGTTCCGGTCATCACGCGGTCCCCTCCGGAACGACTGCGATCTTGGCGGCATCGGCCCGCCGCACGGAAAGCGCGTAGTCCCGAACGCGGAGCTCGATCGGGTCGCCGAGGGGCGCCACACGCACCACCCGAACCTGCGTCCCCGGCAAGAGGCCCATCTCCATGAGGCGTCTCGAAATGCGCCGGTCACAGTCGATCGAGACGATCTCCGCGGGTTGGCCGAGGGGCAGATCCGCGAGGGAGGGCTTCATCAACTATTGATAATGAATTTCTTTTTCGATTGCAACCACTTGGAATTCCCCGTCAGGTCCCTATAACAGCGCCCTACCCGTTGCTCGGGAGGAGCATTATGGCAACCACGGCGCTCAAAGGAAACCCGACCCAGACCAACGGCGACCTGCCCGCAATCGGCGGCGACGCCCCGGACTTCTTGCTCATCGCTACAGACATGAGCGAGAAGGCGCTCGCCGACTTCGCCGGGAAAAAGAAGATCCTCTCGATCAACCCGAGCTACGACACCCCGGTTTGCCAAGTCGCTACGCGCACGTTCAACGAGCGAGCTGCGGGCTTGGACGATGTGGTCGTGCTCATGGTCAGCGCGGACCTCCCCTTTGCGCAAAAGCGGTTCTGCGCCGCCGAAGGCATCGAAGATGTCATTCCCCTGTCGACGTTTCGCGGCAGCTTCCTGAAGGACTACGGCGTCGAGCTGATCGACGGCCCCCTCAAGGGCGTCTCCGCCCGCGCCATCGTCGTCCTCGACGAAAACGACAAGGTCGTCCACACGGAGCTCGTCCCCGATATCACCCAGGAACCCAACTACGACGCTGCACTGGCTGCCGTCAGCTAGCGCCCGCGTCAAAACCCGCACTTGATCAAAACCCTAGAGGTCTAGTACGTTTCCAGGTCCCATGAAGCCGCTCGGGACAGTCGATACGAGTTTCCTGCTCTCCGAGACCCGCAAGATGCCCATGCACACGGGCGGGCTGCTTCTCTTTAGCTACCCGAAAGGAGCGGCGGAAGACTGGCTGCACCAGACGCTGTCCGACGTGAACGACCCGGAGGCCGTGCAACCGCCATTCAACCAGAAGCTTGCGTGGCCATTGTCGCGGCTCGGCCTGCCGCACTGGGTTGCCGATCGCGATCTCGACCTCGACTATCACGTTCGTCACTCGGCGGTGGCGAAGCCAGGCAGGTACCGGGAGATGTTCGCGTTGGTCTCGCGCCTTCACAGTACGCGGTTGCATCGCGATCGACCCCTTTGGGAGGCGCACATCATCGAGGGCGTCGAAGACAACAGGTTTGCTCTCTACATGAAGGTGCACCATTCGGTGATCGACGGCGTTGGCGCCATGCGTTTGCTCCGTTCGTTCATGTCCGCCGACCCCAATGAGCGTGACATGCCGGCCCTTTGGAACACGCCACGGCCGCATCATCCACGGAACAACGGCAGCGGCGCTGTCCCAGAATCGCGGGGGGCAATGACCTCGACCGCAGGCGCGATGGGGGGAGTTGCTCGTTTTGCCGGTGGCGTGACTCGAGGCGACGGGATGGTCGGCCCCTTCCAAACGCCTCAAACGATGCTCAACATGCGCGTCAGTGGGTCTCGCCGGTTCGTCGCTCAGTCGTGGAGCCTCAGGCGAATCAAGACCGTCGCCAAGGCGCTCGATGCGACCGTCAACGACATCGTTCTCGCCATGTCAGGCGGCGCACTACGTCGATACCTCATCGATCACGGTGACCTGCCCGACGAACCGCTGACAGCCTTGACGCCGGTCTCGTTCCGGCCGGCCGATGCGGATGCCGAAGGCAACGCGTTCTCGGTCGTCTTCACCACCCTAGCGACGAACGTGGGTGGTGCGATCGAGCGCTTGCGGGCGATCCAGCAATCGATGGGACAAGCCAAGGGCCTGATGAAGAGCATGAACACCGCAGATATCCCTGTCTTCACGACGGTGGTGGCTTTGCCCGTCCTGGTCCCACACCTCCTCAGGTTGGCTGGACGCACTCGGCCCAGCTTCAATGTCACCGTGTCCAACGTTCCGGGCCCCCGCGAACAGCTCTACTGGAACGGAGCGCCGCTCGAAGGCATGTATCCCCTTTCGATCGTCACGCACGGGCAAGCACTCAACATCACGGTGACGAGCGTCGCCGACAGCCTCGACTTCGGAATCATCGCTTGCCGCCGGTCGGTCCCGAGCGCTCAACGGTTGATCGATCATCTCGAGGCAGCCCTCGCAGAGCTCGAAGCCAGCGTCACATGAGTCGCTACTCTCTACAGCGGATCTATACGAACGTGATGTTCGGCCTGATTGGTCGATTGCTGCAGGCGTGCAGCCAGCGCGATGAGGTCGTTCGACGCGAGGTCGCCGAGTTCCCGGATGAATTCGTCTTCAGCATGGGGCTATGGCCTGCGGCCGACGCTTTCGAGCTGCAGAAGCACGAAGGGCGGTTTTGGTGGCTGCGCCGCAAGGAGCGCCGCGAGCCGACGCTTGCCGTCCGCTTCAAGCACATCTCACTCGCATTTTCGGTGATGTCATTCCAGGAGAGCACTGCCGTCGCATTCACGGCCGACCGAATCATTGCGGACGGTGACGTCACACAAGCGATGCGCATCGTACGGTGCCTCGATCGCACGATGGCCATGGTCCTTCCGAGCTTCATCGCGAGACGCATGGTCAAGCGCATGCCACGCATCGGCCTCGGCGAAAAACTAGCGATCGCAATCCGCGTGTACGCCCAAATGGTAGCGAACTTGTTCGTCGGTCGTTGAGGGGAGTCAAAGCCATGCTTGGATATTTCGAGTTCTTCTCCCCAGTGAAAATCGTCGCCGGCGAAAAGGCCCTCGAGCACATCCCCTTCGAGCTCGCGTCGCTCTGCTCCAAGAGGCCGATGCTGATCACCGATAAAGGCGTACGCGAGGCCGGGTTGGTTCGCCCAGTCGAGGCGGCCCTGGCGGAAGCTGATGTCCCTGTGGCCGCGGTTTTCGACGGCGTGCCGCAAGACTCCTCGACCACAGTGGTCACCGAGATCGCAACGATCTACCGGGACACCCGAGCGGATGCCTTGATCGCCGTGGGGGGCGGATCGGTGATCGACACCGCTAAGGGCGTGAACATCCTCGTCTCCGAAGGTGGCGATGACCTCGAAGCCTACTCCGGCTCCGGCGCGCTGACGCGGAAGCTCAAGCCGTTTTTCGTCGTTCCTACGACGGCTGGCACCGGCTCGGAGGTGACCCTGGTCGCGGTGATCAAGGATGTCGAGCGCGGCCTGAAGCTGCCCTTTGCCTCCTCTTTCCTGCTTCCAGACGCGGCGATCTTAGACCCTCGCATGACCCTGAAGCTTCCACCCCAGCTTACCGCCGCGACAGCCATGGATGCGATGACCCACGCCGTCGAGGCCTTCATCTCACTAGCGAAGAACCCGGTAAGCGACGCATACGCGGTCGGAGCGATTCGAAAAATCTCCGAGCATTTGGTGCCGACGATCAGGAGCCCAGGCGACGTCCACCTGCGGCTGGAGCTCTCCATCGCGGCCACGATGGCGGGGATCGCGTTTTCGAACGCATTGGTAGGCATGGTGCACGCACTCGGGCACTCGGTGGGGGCGCGTTGCCACGTGCACCACGGGACGTGCATGAGCGTTCTGTTGCCCCACGTGTTGCGCTACAACTTGGACGCACGACGCAACGAGATCGGCGAGTTGCTGCTTCCGCTCGCAGGCACCGACGTGTACGCGTCCACGCAGAAAGACCAACGCGCAGAAGCGGCGATCGCCACGCTCGACTCGCTCAAGGACGAGCTCCACGAGCTGACAAGTCTCCCCCGAACCCTCGCCGAAACCGAGAAGGTGCAGCGCGAAGACCTCGACCCGATAGCCAGGATGTCCCTCGACGACGGCTCGTTGATCTACAACGCGGTAGAGGCGGACTTCGACGACGCGCTAGGAGTCCTGCAGGCCGCCTGGTAGCTCACTGGTGCTGGCGCTGGCGGTTTCTACGAAAGTAGCCGCTGCGCTTCTGCCACCACGTTCTCCGCCGTGATCCCGTACTTCTCGTACAGCACCTGGTACGGCGCCGACGCCCCGAATTTCTCGACAGTGACGAACGCGGCGTCGTTTCCGACCCAGCGGTCCCAGCCTTGTCGGATGCCTGCCTCGACCACCACCTTCGGGGTTTCCTTCGGGAGGACCTCGCGCTGGTAGTCTTCGTCTTCCTGCGCGAAAAGCTCCCAGCACGGCATGCTCACGACGCGTACGCTCGCCCCCTCGGCCTCAAGGACCTCTGCGGCTTCGAGCGCGATCGACACCTCGCTCCCAGTGGCGACGAGAATCACATCTGGGCCGCCGCCGCCGGCCTCTCGTAGGATGTAGGCCCCGCGCTTCGCCTTCGCCGCGCTCGCGAGGGTATTGCGGTCGAGCGTAGGAACGCCTTGCCGAGTGAGCGCCAACGCCGCTGGCCCGTCCCACTCGATGGCGGCCTTCCAGCACTCACGCACCTCGTTCGCGTCCGCAGGTCGAAAGACCGCAAGACCGGGAATCGCTCGCAATGCAGCGAGGTGCTCGACCGGCTGGTGCGTCGGTCCGTCCTCTCCAAGCCCAATGCTGTCGTGGGTGAAGATATAGCGGGTGTGGAGGCCCATCACCGCGGCGAGTCGAATGGCCGGTCGCATGTAGTCGCTGAAGATCAGGAAGGTTGCCCCGAACGGGATCACGCCGCCATGCAGGGCCATCCCGTTGAGCGCGGATCCCATCGTATGCTCTCGAATCCCCCAGTCGACATTGCGAGGCACCCCTCCGGCGTCGGCGAGGAAGCTCGGGTGGCCCTTCAGATGACTGTTGTTCGAGCCGGCGAGGTCGGCCGAGCCGCCAACCAACCCTCCAAGATGTGACGCCAAAGCGTTCAGCACCTGACCGCTCGCCTTACGGGTTGCGAGGCCCTTGGGGTCCGCTTCGAAGACCGGGAGGTCGTCGTCCCAAGCCGGCGGTAGCTCTCCACCCATGGCCTCGTCGAAAGCCCTCGCATCTTCCGGGAACTCCCCGCGATACACGTCGAGGCGCCCCTGCCAATCGGAACGGCTCTTCGCGCCACGTTCGCGAATGGCCTCCGCCGCCGTCGCTAGCTCATCCGGCACGAAAAACAGCTCGGTGGGCCACTCCATGAGCTGCTTGGTCGCGATGATCTCGTCTTCGCCAAGCGGTGCACCATGCGCGGCCGAGCTATCGCTCTTGTTCGGCGATGGGTAACCGATGATCGTCCGCACTCGAATGAAGCTCGGACGGTCATCCGCAATCGCCGCTTCGGCGGCGCGTTTCAACGCGCCCAAGTCCTCGCCATCTTCGACGCTCTCGGTATGCCACTCGTACGACTCGAAGCGCTTGAGCACGTCTTCGCTGAACGAAAGGTCCGTCGAGCCGTCGATCGTGATTCGGTTGTCGTCCCAGAACACGACCAGCTTCCCCAATCGAAGATGACCCGCAAGCGAGGCCGCCTCCGAAGCCACGCCTTCCATCATGTCGCCATCGGACGCGATCACCCAGGTGCGGTGATCGACGATCTCGTGACCGGGCTTGTTGAAGCGAGCCGCGAGATGCCGTTCGGCCATCGCCATCCCGACGGCGTTGCCGATGCCCTGGCCAAGTGGGCCAGTCGTCGTCTCGACGCCTGGGGTCATGTGCGACTCCGGGTGGCCCGGGGTGAGGCTCCCCCATTGCCGGAAGTTGCGGATGTCGTCGAGTGACACCGCGTACCCGCTCAGATGAAGCAGCGAGTACTGCAGCATCGAGGCGTGGCCGCACGACAGGACGAAGCGGTCACGGTCGGGCCAATCCGGGTCCGTGGGGTCGTGCCGTCGCAGATCGGAAAAGAGCGCCCAACCCAAAGGGGCCAACGCCATGGGTGTGCCCGGGTGGCCCGAGCTCGCGGCCTGCACCGCATCCATACTCAAACCACGAATCGTCTTAATGGCGAGCTCGTCGAGCTGCCCTGGGATCCCCATGTTGTGGTCCTCCTCCCCACGGGCGCCGGATCTAGCAGGAGGTGACAGTCCGTAAAAGGATGTTTTTGGGCGTTGCTGGACATCGGGCTGGATTGCCACTAACAACCCCGAGCGCGGGCAGTCAGTTGTTGACTAGATTGATCGGGTTTGCCCTCCGGTCAAGGTTCGCACGGGAGGAAGGCATGCCTCAGGTTTTCGTACCCAAGGAAATCGCCGACGGCGAGACTCGGGTCGCCTGCACACCGGAAACTGCGAAGCGCTATGTGAAAGAAGGCCTCGAGGTCCTCGTCGAAAGCGGCGCAGGAGCGCACGCGCATTTCACCGATCGGCACTACCGAGACGCGGGCGCCAAGGTCGTGTCCTCGGCGGAAGCCGAGGCTGCGTGGGGCACGGCAGATATCGTCCTTCGGGTCTGGCCGATCACCCCAGAAGAGGCCGCCAAGCTCAAGGAGGGGTCCCTTTTCATCGGCTTTCTCTCGCCTCACAAGAACCTCGATTCGATTCGCCTGCTCCGGGACCGCAAGGTGAACACGATCGCGATGGAGCTCATTCCGCGAATCAGCCGAGCCCAGTCCATGGATGCGTTGAGCTCTCAGGCTTCGATCGCCGGGTACCAGGCGGTCTTGATGGCCGCGACGTACCTCGACAAGTACTTCCCGCTTCTGATGACGGCCGCAGGCACGATTCAACCAGCCAAGATCGTGATCATGGGAGCGGGCGTTGCGGGCCTTCAAGCGATCGCCACTGCCCGACGACTCGGCGCAGTCGTCGAAGTCTCGGACATCCGCCCCAGCGTCAAGGAGCAAGTCGAATCGCTCGGTGGGCGCTTCATCGACTTCCCGATGGACGAGAGCGGCGAGGGTGAAGGCGGGTACGCCCGTGAGCTCACCCCCGAGCAGCTCAAAGCCCAGCAGGAAGTGGTTCGCAAGAAGGTCGTCGCGGCCGATGCGGTCATCACGACGGCACTCGTCCCAGGCCGCCCCGCACCAAAACTCATCACCAGAGATATGGTCGAAGAGATGCGGGAAGGCGCCGTCATCGTAGACCTTGCCGTCGAACAGGGCGGAAACTGCGAGCTTTCGAAGAGCGGCGAGGCCGTGACCGAATATGGCGTGACCATCATCGGTCACCCCAACATGCCGGCAGCCACCCCAGCCGACGCGAGCCTCCTCTACTCCCGCAACATTCAGGCCCTGATTCTCAACATGCTATCCGAGGGCGAGCTGGTGCTCGATCTCGAGGACGAAATCACGAACGGCGCGCTTCTCACCCACAACGGTGAGGTTCGCCACGGACCGACCGCCGAGGCCCTTCATGCCTAACCTCGCGACGATGGAAGGAGACCGACCGTGACTCTGGGACCCCTGCTCATAGGTATCTACGTGTTCGTGCTTGCGGGCTTCGTCGGCTTCGAGATGATCACTAAGGTACCGCCGACGCTCCACACACCCTTGATGAGCGGCGCAAACGCGATCAGCGGCATCACCATCGTCGGAGCGGTCGCCGCAGCGACGACGGCCCCACCTACGGTCGCCAACATTTTGGGCCTCGTGGCGATCGTCACTGCGACGATCAACGTCGTCGGCGGCTTCCTCGTCACGGATCGCATGCTCCGCATGTTTGGAAAGAAGAAAAAGTAGATGAGTCACGAGGTCATTCGTTCGACCGTGGTGCCGGTCATCTATCTGCTCTCCACGATCCTCTTCATCTTCGGCATCAAGCAACTGGCAAGGGTTAAGACCGCGAGGCGCGGCAATGCGATCGCTGCGGCCGGGATGCTGCTCGCCATCATCGGGGCACTCTTCGAGCTCGGCGTCGTCGACTACCGTTGGATCGGCGGCGGATTGATTCTCGGCACGATCATCGGGTTGGCCTTCGCGATTCGCGTTCAGATGACGTCGATGCCGGAGATGGTCGCGCTCTTCAACGGCTTTGGCGGCATCGCGTCCGCCCTCGTTGCATCTTCCATCTACTGGGCTGTCGTGATCCAGGGCAGTGCCTCCGGCCCGGTCTACGAGGCTCTCGGAACGGACGAAGCGATCACCGTCATGCTGTCGATCCTAATCGGCGGGGTGACCTTCACGGGCAGCCTCGTCGCCCTGCTCAAGCTCCAGGGCCGACTGCGAAAAGGCGAGCCGATCCTACTTCCGGCGCGCCATTTCATCACTTTCGGTCTTCTGTTCGCGTCTTTGGCGGTGGGCGGGATCGCCGTGACTTCGGGCGCCCCTGACTCGATGGTCTGGGTCCTCGGCCTGGCCGCGGGTTCGTTGGTGCTCGGGGTTCTGTTGACTATTCCGATCGGCGGCGCAGATATGCCTGTCGTCGTATCGCTCCTCAATTCCTACTCGGGGTTGGCGGCCGCGATGGCCGGCTTCGTGATCGGCAATCCCCTCTTGATCATCGGCGGTGCGATGGTCGGCGCGGCCGGACTGATCCTGACCCAGATCATGTGCGTCGCGATGAACCGCTCGCTCCTCAACGTGTTGGTCGGCGGCTTCGGAATAACCGAGGGCGGCGCAAGCGGCAACGACGAGTACACGAGTGTCACGTCCTGCGGCCCCGAAGAGGCGGCAATGCTCCTCGAAAATGCCGAATCGGTGATCTTCGTTCCGGGGTACGGCCTGGCCGTCGCGCAGGCGCAACACGCGGTGCGCGAGCTCGCGGACATGCTCAAGGACCGGGGCACCAAGGTTACCTACGCGATCCACCCGGTTGCTGGCCGAATGCCCGGCCACATGAACGTCCTCTTGGCCGAGGCCGACGTGCCCTACGAGGAACTCCTCGAAATGGACGTCATCAATCCCGAGTTCAAGAACACCGATGTCGTGATCGTTCTCGGCGCCAACGACGTCGTAAACCCGGCCGCCACCAAGGATCCCAGCAGCCCGATCGCCGGTATGCCAATCCTCAACACCCACGAGGCTCGTTCGGTGTTCGTCGTCAAACGAAGCCTGAGCCCCGGCTACGCGGGCATCAAGAACGAGCTCTTCGAATACGACAACACGATGATGATCTTCGGCGACGCAAAGAAAGTCTTGCAGGGCCTGATCGGCGAAGTTAAGAACTTGTAGTCTCGTACGACGACGAAGGCGCTGCCGCTGGTTTTGCCGTTGCCTAATTGTCTCTGAAGTCGGCTGCGCTGCCTGACGAGGCGCCGTAGTATTCGCGCTCGGCGAGGTCGTCGAAGCGGGTGTACTCACTGAAAAAGCGGACGCGGCACGTTCCGGTTGGACCCGATCGCTGTTTGCCGATGATGATTTCTGCGATGCCGCGGTCTTCGCTGTCGCGGTTGTAGATCTCATCGCGATAGATGAACAAGATCGTGTCGGCGTCTTGCTCGATCGCGCCGGACTCGCGAAGGTCGGACAACTGTGGTCGCTTGTCTTTGATCCCACGTGACTCGACGCTCCGGTTGAGCTGCGAAAGTGCGATGATCGGAATCTCGAGCTCTTTGGCGAGCGCCTTCAAGCTTCGGCTGATCTCGCTGATCTCTTGTTCCCGGGAATCATTGCGGGAGCCAGAGCGCATCAGCTGCAGATAATCGACGACGAGGAGGCTCAAGCCGATCTCGGAGCGAAGTCGGCGCGCCTTCGCCCGAAGCTCGAGCAAGGTAAGGGCCGGCGTGTCGTCGATCCAAATTGGGAGCTCACTCAGCGTGCCCGCAGCGTCGGCAAGCTTGGGCCAGTCGTCCTTGTGAAGTTGCCCGGTGCGAATGCGGTTGCCGTCGACGCGTGCCTCGCTACCGAGCAACCTGCGCACTAGAGGTCCCTTGGGCATTTCGAGCGAGAAAAACGCCACCGGCGCCTTCCTGTCCACGCATGCATTGTGGGCCACATTGAGGGCGAACGAGGTTTTTCCCATGCCAGGCCGTCCGGCGACGATAATGAGATCGCCTGCGTGCATCCCAGCGGTGAGTTTGTCGAGCACCGCAAAGCCCGTGGGAAGCCCCGTGATCGCCTCCCCCCGATTCGCCGTTTCATGAATCTCCTGAAACGTCCGCATCACGACTTCCTTGACGTGCTCGTACGGGTGGCGTGTGCGCTCCCTCGCAACCGCGAAAACCGACGACTCCGCCTCGTCGAGGAACTCCTCCACTGCCCCGTAGTCTCCGTAGCCACGTGCGGTAACCTCGTGGCAGACCTGAATCAGACTTCGAACGACCGACTTCTCGCGTACGATCTGTGCGTGCGCCTTGATGTTCGAGACGGTCGGAATCGTGTTAGTCAGCGACAGGAGGTATTCGTCCCCCCCTACGCGGGCCAGCTTGCCGCTGTGAAGGAGCAACTCACGCAAGGTAACCTGATCGACAGGCTGATTGCGGCGAAACAGCTCGCTCATCGCTTCGAAGATCTTGGCGTTGGCTTCGCTGTAGAAGTCATCGACCGACAGCACCTCGAGGACGACATTCATCGCGTCGTTCTCGAGAAGGATGCCGCCAAGCACGGCCCGTTCCGCCTCGAGGGAGCTCGGTGGGACGTGTCCGGTTCGTTCTACTGCAGAAATGGCCCCGTTCCTTCCGAGCTTTGGTTCTAACCAAAATTGTCCAACCCGCCAATGGGTTTGGGACCGTTAGGCGCGGGTTTTAACTTCGAGCCTGATCATGGCGGTCAGGCCGTACGGCAACTTCACGCCCACCTCGTAACTGCCAACCTCCTTGATGGGCTGGTCCGGCATCACGAGCTTCTTCTTGTCGACCTCGATCTCCACGCCCTTGGCGAGGAGGCCGTCGAGCACATCGTTCGACGTCACGGAACCGAAGAGCTTGCCATCCTCGCCAGCTTCCTTGGCCACCATGATGGTGACTTTCTGCAGCTCGGTGACGATCGCTTCCTGCTCCCCGCGGAGCTTGGCAATACGTTGCGCTTGGATCGCCTTTTCATGCTCGATCTGGCGAACGTTGCCGCGGCTCGCCACGACGGCCAGGCCGCGGGGCAAGAGGTAGTTGCGGGCGTATCCGCGCCGCACACGGACCACGTCGCCAATCGAGCCCAGGTGCTCGAGGTTTTCCCTCAGTACGACTTCTACGACAGATGCCATGACCGCCTCACTTCGTCGCCGTGTAGGGAAGCAGCGAAATATTGCGCGCTCGCTTGATCGCACGGGTTAGATCGCGCTGCTGCTTGGCCGACAAACCGGTGATACGTCGAGGCACGATCTTTCCACGGTCGGTGATGAAGTGCCGCAACTGCTGGGGATCCTTGTAGTCAAACCTGAATTCCGGATCGAGTACGAACGCCGGAGCGCGCTTCCGACCCGTCCGCCGTCGCGAACCGCCCTCCACGTCGAAATCCTGTCGAAGCTCGTCACCTCTGCCTCTGTCTCGATCTCTGTCATCCGCCATCATGCACCCCCTTCAGGCTTCTCACCATCACCGTCATCAGCAACTGATTCAGCTGCCACTGGCTCCGCCACTGGCTCTGACTCTGGCGCTAGCTCTGGCGCTGACGCCGGCGCTGGCTCTGCCGCTGGCTCTGTCGCTGGCGCTGACTCTGCCGCTGACGCTGTCCCTGGCTCTGCCGTTGACGCTGCCTCTGCGTCCGCCGGAGCCACTCGGGGCCGCTCCTCGCGTGGGGCCCTCGGAATCATCCCTAGGCTCCGTGCGCGTTCGGTTTCGGCGTCCTCGGGCTCGTCCGTGTCCTCGACGTGCAGGTACTGCACCTCTTCTGGGTCGACTTCGACGGTAGCCGGGTCGATGTCCTCGCGAAGAAGAACCGTCTGAAAACGGACGACCTCGTCGAGAAGGCGCAGGTTGCGTTCCAGCTCGGCCACGAGATCGCCAAACCCGACATACTTCAAGTAGACGAAGATCCCGCGAGTGTTCTTCTGGATCGGGTAAGCGAGCCGACGCCTGCCCCAGTTGTCGAGCTTGGTCACCGTGCCGTCGAGTCGTTTCACGACGTCGCGCGCCCGATCGACCACCTTCTCCGCCGTCTCATTATCGACGTTCGGTCGAAGGATATATATTGTCTCGTATTCGCGCGCCAATCGTGTTGTGGGCGCCGCCGCTGAAGTTGCCATCGATCCTCCTGGTCAAATGGCCCCAGCTCGAGGCTGGAGCGAGGAAGGCCGGGTCATAGCCGATCTTGGTCTCCACGCCAGTCGAGCATCAGGAACATCCATGGTGGCGGTTCATGGCTTCGCGTGTGCCCTCTCGGACAGCCGTCTCGACCATATCCGCAGCGAGCTCGAGCACGTCGCCGAGCTCGGCTCTCTCCAAGCTGCTGAAATCACTCAGGACGTGGTTCTCCGGTCGCCCCCTTTCGGGTCGTCCAATCCCGACACGGCATCGATCGAAGTCTGGTCCACCGCAGTGCGCCACCATCGACCGCAGGCCATTGTGGCCCGCAGTGCCACCACCGACCTTGAGCCGAACCACGCCAAAGGAGAGGTCGAGCTCGTCGTGAATGGTCAGCACATGGTCGAGTGGAACCTTGAAGAACTGCATGGCGGCCCAAACGGACTCGCCGCTCAGGTTCATATAGGTCATCGGCTTGAGGAGAACCACGTCCTTCCCGGCCAAGTCGATTTTGGTGAACTCGCCCTTGAACTTGTCCCTAAAGCTCGCCGCCTTCCAACGCCGCGATAACACATCGACCACCCCGAACCCGACGTTGTGGCGATTGCCAGCGTACTTCGGTCCGGGGTTGCCTAGGCCCGCGATGAGATGCGTGCTCACGGCCTTTCGGACTTTCAGCTTGCCGGCGTGTCGCCACCCGCTTCAGGCTCGGGGGCCGGCGCACCTTCGGAAGGCTCCGCGGTCGCTGCCTCAGCTGCTGCCGCTGCGGCTGCCGCTGCCTCCTCCTCTTCCTCCTCAGTCACCTTCCGGGGCTCGAGGACGATAGCCAGGGTAAGCTTGGGCTGGAGCAGGCACTCGATTCCCTCGGGAAGCTCGACCTCCTCGAGGGCGATCGTGTCCTTCAGGTCGAGGTGGGTGACATCGACCTCGATCGAGGCCGGAATCTTCGCCGGAGTCGTGCGAACCGGCAGATGCCTTCGGGTCAGGTTCAGCACACCGCCCTGAACCACCCCAATCGCCTTGCCGCGAGCGCGTAGCGGCACATTGATCTCGAGCACCTTGTCTTCGAGAACCCGATAGAGGTCCACGTGGAGCAGCTCCTGCGTAACGGGGTCAGTCGTGACGTCCCGGACCATGGCCAGGTGGTCTTTGCCGTCGACCACCAGCTTGAACACCGTGTTCCTGCCCCTCTCTCCTCGAAGTGTCTTTTCTAGTTCTTTGGGGGATAGGGTCAGCGGCGTGGGCTCGACGCCCGGGCCATAAAAGACGCCCGGGAGCTTTCCTTGAGCACGCAGCCGACGCGCTGGCCCCTTTCCGCGGCCAGCGCGGACCTCAGCCTGCAACGTCGTCGTTTCCATTGATCTATTGCTCCATCTATACGAACAGCGAGCTCACCGAATCGCTGTGGTGAATTCGTTTGATGGCCTCTCCTAGCAAACCTGCGACCGAAAGCACGCGGAAGCGCCCGGATGCCACAACCTCGTCCCGAAGGGGGATAGTGTCGGTGACGATGACCTCTTCGAGGGGTGAATTCACAATCCTTTCGAGGGCTGGGCCAGACAGGACCGGATGGGTCGCGGCTGCCAGGATCCGCTTGGCGCCCTTCTCCTCGAGCGCCCTGGCGGCGTTGGTGATCGTGCCGGCTGTGTCGATCATGTCGTCCAAAATCACACACTCGCGCCCGTCGACATCACCAATGATGTTCATGACCTCGCTGACGTTCTTTTCCTCTCGGCGCTTGTCGATGATCGCAAGGTCTGCCTCCAGCCGTTTGGCGTAGGCGCGCGTGCGCTCCACCCCACCCGCATCTGGGGAGACGAACACCGGTGCGGTCGAGAATCGCGGCCGTAGATGCTCCAAAAAGACCGGCAAAGCGTAAAGATGGTCGAACGGAACGTTGAAGAAGCCTTGAATCTGCCCGGCGTGCAGATCCATCGAGACGACCCGGTCAATTCCGGACCCGGTTAACAGGTCGGCGACGAGCTTGGCCGTAATCGGTGTCCGCGGCGCAGCCTTTCTGTCCTGACGCGCATATCCGTAATAGGGGATGACCGCAGCGATCGAGCCCGCCGAGGCGCGTTTGAGGGCGTCAACCATGACGAGCAACTCCATCAAGTTGTCGTTGACGGGCGTGCAAGTCGATTGGATGACGTACACATCGACGCCACGCACATTCTCTTTGATCTCGGTAAAAATCTCGCCGTCCGAAAAACGCGAGACCCGGGCGCGAGCGAGGGGCAATTCTAGGTATTCGGCGATCTTCTCGGATAGCGCGGGATTCGAGTTGCCGGAGAATACGCAGGTGGACTTGAACATCGGCGGTTCCCTTAGCTGAACAGGCAGGTGCCACCCAGGTGGAAGGCGGTCGTGGGTAGCAAAGCGGTCCCCGAGTGTCAACTGGGGTTAACTAGTGTCAACCGCGAGCCCTGTCTGCAAACCTCTTGCCAGTTTTAAAAGAGTGTACTTTCCTGTCTTACATGGTTGAGCTTCCGTTCCGGGAAGTGTAAACCTCATCGCTCCCGAACTCGGAGGCGCGATGACTGGAAGCGTAACATTGTTGACCGAACGCGAACACGTCGCGCAGCAATGGGGAGAAGCCCTGTCTGACAACGGCATCGAATCACATGTCGTGGGGCCGAGCGGTCTCGCAAACGCCGTTGCGGGTCGGATTGCGGTAGTCGTCGATATCGGCGACGCCCTCTACGCAGACGAGCTTCTTTCGACAATTGGTTATGTGCGCGCCCTCGGGGTGTTGCCCATCGCCCACGTCGAACGGGATCGCGGTTCCCTAGAAGACATCGTCAGCGAGCTCTGTGGCGGCCTCGTCACCACCACCAAGCAGGACATCGCGCGCGTCGCAGCGGCACTGCTTCGCCGCTCGGATCCAAAGCGTCATTTTCGCTTCGAGTTCGTAACCGTGTCGCCCTGCGGAGACGATGTGCTCGCGGTGCTCGGCAACGGTGATGCCGCACTGCAACGGCGTCCGATCGACGCGACAGACGATGGCTCGGAGATCACGAACATCAGCATCGATCCGAGCGCGACGACCGCGACGCTCCAACTGAAGAGCGGCATCGTCTGCCGACTCGGCGTTGGCGCAGTGCACTCCGCCAGGGGGCTGTCGAACGGAGAAGCCGACATCGCGATCGATGGCGAGAAACTCGGCGCACGTCTTCGTGAGTTGCGTCTGGCTGCGGGCCTTACGCAAGCAGAGCTCGCCCGCCGTACCGGGATTCACCGACCCAACATCGCGCGCGTAGAAGCCGGACGGCATACGCCATCACTCGAGACTTTGGCTCGAATCGCGAACGCCATCGGCGTGTCAACCACGCACGTATTGGTTTCGCGCCAGTCATGAGACAGAGCGGGACTGAGTCCCCCGAAAAGCCGATCAAGGACGCGTCGACCGTGATCGTTCTTCGCGAAAAGGACGGTGTCTTGGAGACGTTCATGCTGTGTCGGCATAGTCAGAGCGGATTCATGGGAGGCGCGCATGTATTCCCGGGCGGCAAGGTCGATGTCGACGATGGTAACGCGGCTTGGAAAGGGAGAATCGATCGATCCGCCCAAGAGATGGCGGACCTTCTCGGCGAGGAAGACCAAGACGGCGCCCTTGGCCTTTGGGTCGCTGGCGTACGAGAAACCTTCGAGGAAGCCGGCGTGCTCGTTGCCAACATCGCACGCGGGGTCGATCTCGAAGCGGAACGACGGCGCCTCGACACTGGGGTGCCCTTCTCACAGATCGCGGCAGACATCGACATGACCATCGAGACGATCGCCCTGACTCCGTACGCGCGCTGGATCACACCGAAGATGGAGACCAAGCGGTTCGACACGCGATTCTTCATCGCCGTGCTCCCCGAGGGCCAACACGCAACGCACGACGGAACCGAAACGACTTCCGCGATATGGCTCAAGCCCGCCGATGCCATCGACGGAACGCGTAACGGTCAGATCAAGCTCGCTCCACCGACGGTGCGTACGCTCGATTGGCTCGCAGCGTTCGACACTGCAGCCTCGGCGATCGCAGATGCCGCCTCTCGCAAACCACCCCTCGTTCGCCCACGAATTGTGACCGGAGAGGTTGGTTGGTTTCTGGCTCTCCCCGGCGACCCGGAGCACCCGGAAAATGACCCGGTTCTTCCCGGCTCAACCCGCATGGTTCTCGAGGGTGGAGCTTGGGTGGATGCCCCGATCCCTGTTCGCTAGCGCACAATTTTTCCAAATTCTTCCGGTTCTGGCTTGTGGTCGAACGCCCTGGCACGTTACCCAAAAGGAGTAGTGGTTGCCCCCGCCCGCAAGTCCCAAGATCTCTTCACGGCATCGCAGATCGCCCGATTCTGCCAGGTCGATCTGAAAACCATCCACAACTGGGCCGACCGGGGCCAGATATCCCACTTTCGAACACCCGGACGCCACCTTCGCTTCCGTCGCCCGCATGTCCTCGACTTTCTCAGGAAGTACGGATATCCGATCCCCGAGGAGCTCGATGCGGAGCGGCCGCGGGTCGCAGTGCTGGTCGGCGCCGCGGATTCAAGGGACGCCGTCCTCGACGCTCTCCGCAGTGACTTCGAAGTCGTGGACTACTCCGACGCGGTCGACGGTTTGTTGAGGATCGGAGAGCAACCCCCTGACGCAATCGTCCTCGGCCCTAAGATTGGCCGGCTCTCTGGCGCAGAGATCATCGTGGCCCTCAAACGAGGCGACAGCACACAGCACATCCGAGCCATTCTTTTCTCGGACGGTGACTCGGACAAGCAAGAGGCACTAGAAGCAGGTGCTTCGGCATACGTGAGCGCAACCGACGTACGAGGCCTCAAGGACACCCTAGAAGCCCTCATGGGCCTAGGGCGGTAGTCGCCTTTACCAACCGGCGGCCCTGGCGTACCCCTCCCGCATGGGCTTAGACGCTCTCAACTACGACGACCAGGGGCTGGTCGCGGTCATCGCGCAGGATGCCGAGACGGGGGAGGTGCGCATGATGGCGTATGCCGATCGTGCGGCGATCGAGCGCACCCTCGGAACCAACGAGGCCCACTTCTTCAGTCGTTCGCGTCAGAAGCTCTGGAAGAAGGGCGAGAGCAGCGGCAATACCATGTCCGTTCGTGAAGTGTGGGTCGACTGCGACGGTGACACGCTGATCTACTTGGTCGATCCAGCTGGCCCCTCCTGCCACACCGGAGAGGACACCTGCTTCTTCAGGCAACTCGACGACACGGGCGAGCTGCTCGAAGGGTCCACCGCTGCCCCCACCCTCCTTCGGCTCGAAGGCATCCTTCGAGAACGCCAGGCGTCGACCGCCGACGAGAGCTACACCAAATCACTGCTCGACGGAGGCCCTGCCAAAATCGACGCCAAGATACGCGAGGAGGCAGAGGAGCTAGGCCGGGCCTTGATCGGCGAGTCCGACGATCGAGTGGCCTCGGAAGCCGGAGACCTCCTCTACCACCTGTTGGTCGGTCTCGTCCTGCGAGACATCTCGCTCCGCGACCTCCTCGAAGTCCTCTCAAGACGCTTCTCCCGCTCCGGCCACGAAGAAAAAGCCTCCCGCTAGTCCCACACCGCTCACCGAACACCGCTCACCGACAGGCCCCGAAAAAGCCGAAGGCCTTTTTCAGGGGCGAAGGGGTGGGTGGGTGGGGGCGGAGGTCGGGCTAATTGAGTATTTTGTCGATGTCGCGCTCGACGGTCGCTTCCTGCACGCGACGAGCAACCGCCATCTCGGTGATCAGCAGCTTGCGCGCTTGCTCCATCAGCTTCTTTTCGCCGTAGCTGAGCTCGCCTTTGTCGGAGCGCACCTTGGACAGGTCACGAAGCACCTTGGCGACCTCGATGGGAGAGCCACTCTTCAGCATTTCGGTGTATTCGCGATAGCGTCGGTTCCATGGCTGGGACGTGACTGCCATCTCATCCTTGCTGAGCTCTTCGAGGACGGTTTTGGTGACTCTGCGGGACATCACCTGGCGGAGCCCCACCCGATCGACCGCGTCCAACGCGACCCGAATCGTGCCTGACCTCCCGTTCACGAGCTTGAGAATGTAGAAATCGATCTTGTTGGCGCCGATTAAGCGTTCTTCGATCTGAGTGATCTCGCCGACGCCATGAGCGGGATGAACTGCCTTGTCACCGATGCTGAAGCTCATGAAATCACTCTCCTTCACGGGGTCCAAACGACAAAACCCGCGCTTTTCGCGCGGGTCGCAACAGAATCGTCGTCCGCGTGCAAACAACTACGTGCACGTGATCTATATAGCAAAACCCGATGGAAAAGTCAACGTCTCTTTCGCAGTATACCTGTATGATTCTCGCTATTTATCTCCATTTTGGGGAGACCTGAAGAAACGTTCCGGGCGGCGGGTCAGTTGGGGCGCGGACGCTTAGCAATACCGCCTCTTGCCGGTGACACGGGGGCGGGTTTGATGTTCCCTGCCGATGCAGCTTGAGCCTCCGCCAGGGGGTCTTCTTGGAGGAGACCGTGCTTCTGGAGCAGCTTCCGTTCGATTTGAGCCAGCATGTCGGGATGCTCTTCGAGGAAGTTTCTCGCGTTGTCGCGCCCTTGTCCGATCCGCTCGTCGCCGTAGCTATACCAGGCGCCCGATTTGTTGACGATCCCCGCTTCGACGCCCAGGTCGATCACGTCGCCCGTCCGGCTGATGCCCTTGCCAAACAAGATGTCGAACTCGCACAAGCGGAAAGGCGGCGCGAGCTTGTTCTTCACGACCTTGACCCTGCAGCGGTTTCCAACGGCTGTGTCGCCGACCTTGATCGTCCCGATGCGGCGGATGTCGAGCCGCTGTGCCGCGTAGAATTTGAGGGCGTTGCCACCCGTGGTGGTCTCGGGGCTGCCGAACATCACGCCGATCTTCATGCGGATCTGGTTGATGAAGAAGAGGGTGGTCTCGCTCTTGTGCACGGTACCGGTGAGCTTTCGGAGCGCCTGGCTCATCAGACGAGCCTGGAGGCCCACGTGGGTGTCACCCATCTCGCCCTCGATTTCGGCGCGGGGGACCAGCGCCGCCACCGAGTCGACGACGATGACGTCCACAGCGCCGGAGCGAACCAAGGTATCGGCGATCTCGAGGGCTTGCTCGCCGTGGTCGGGCTGGCTCACGAGGAGCTCATCGACCTTGACGCCCAGCTTTCGGGCATAGGTAGGGTCGAGAGCGTGCTCCGCGTCGATGAAAGCCGCGATGCCACCCTTCCTCTGGCACTCGGCGATCGCATGGAGGGTCAGCGTCGTCTTGCCGCTCGACTCCGGGCCGTAGATCTCGACGATCCGACCTCGTGGGTAACCCCCGATCCCGAGCGCAAGGTCGAGGGAGATCGCACCGGTCGAGATGACCCGAACCTCGACGTTGGCGGCGGCATCGCCGAGGCGCATGATCGAGCCCTTTCCGTAGGCTTTCTCGATAGTTCCAAGAGCGAGATTGAGGGCTTTTTCGCGGTTCGAGTCGGCCATGGTGCGGGTTCCTCCTGCTGAGTCGGCTACTGAACAACCGTTTAGTCTGCTTCCTTACAGACGTCAAGTTCGCGCAGAGCTCAGGCTTACCCTACCTTGCCCAGTCCTGCTCTGCGAGGACCGCGCGACGGACCAGCTCTAGAGCCACGTAGGCCGAGACCGTTTGAACGCGGTCGCGCCCCCAGGGCATCTTCTGGTGCCTGGTGATCGTGGGCTTGCCACGTTGAGCCAATCCAAACCACACCGTCCCAACAGGCTTGTCGTCGGTGCCGCCTCCGGGCCCTGCAATGCCAGTGATCGAAACGGCGATGTCTGCGCTCGCAACTCGCAGCACGCCTTCAGCCATGGCCGCCGCCGCCTCCGAGCTGACCGCCCCATGCACGCGTAAGATCTCCGGGTTCACTCCCAGCACGACTTCTTTCGCTCTGTTCGAGTAGACGACGGCGTCGAAAAGCAGGTAGTCCGAGCTCCCGGGCTCGCGGGTCAGCATCTCGCCGACTCGCCCACCGGTGCAGGATTCTGCGACCGCGAGCTTCCTCCCCTGGTCGCGAAGCACTTTGCCGACGATCGCTGGAAAGGAATCATCCCGTCCGCCGAACACGGCATCGCCGAGCACGACCCGAACCTTCTCCTCTATCGCTTGCGCCTCGAGCTCCGCTTCAGCGGCGGAGCTCGACCGCACGTGGACCTTGACCTCGATCTCGGGAAAGTGGGCTCGATAGCCTAGGGTCAGCCCGGGGTGCGCTTCCTCGAGACCGTCCAGCGCTTGGGCCACTCCCGACTCCGTCATGCCAAACGTTCGGATGTGAATTTGGTGCGTGCGTCGTTCCGCAAGCCCGGCAATCGCCGGTCGAATCGACTCAGCGAAGATTTGCTGCATTTCACGCGGCACGCCGGGTAAGAAGAACAGCCGCGACCGTCCGAGACGGATCGCGAAGCCTGGTGCGGTTCCGGCGGGATTCGAGAGCACGTCTGCGCCTTCGGGGAAATCGCCCTGTTTGGCGTTGGATTCGGGCATCACGCGACCAAAGGCTTCGAACTTTCGACGAATCCCCTCGACGACACTTTCGTCGCGGAAAAGTCCCAACTCGGCAGCTTTCGCTGCGGCCGCCGTCGTGAGATCGTCACTCGTGGGACCAAGGCCGCCAGTTACCACCACCACCTGATGCGTCTCGGCAAAGCGGCGGATGACCGTCACAATTCGCTCGAGGTCGTCGTCGATAGTCGTATGCTCGACGACCTCGAAGCCGAGCTTGGTGAGCTCTTCTGAAAGCCACGCGGCGTTGGTGTTGACCAACTCTCCACGGGTGAGCTCGGTACCGATCGAAAGCAAAGCGGCGGTCATGAGGGTCGTGGAGTGTCCGCAAAACACATCCGCTCGTCAACCGCTTTGCCCTGAGGGGTGAATGTGGTAGCGACCACGATGAAGAGTTCTTTGATGAGTCCAGCGTCCCGAACGCTCCTCTTGGCTTCGATGTTCGTGGTTCAATTGGGCTTACTGCGCGGCCATGCAGGCGCCGAACCCGTCGCGTCGACTCTTCCGAATCTGCAGGTCACTCGCGCCACGCTCGACAACGGGCTGAGGGTCGTCATGAGCGAGGACCACAGCGTTCCGACGGTCGCGGTGGCGGTCTACTACGACGTGGGGTCCCGCGACGAAGCGAAGGGGCGTTCCGGCTTTGCCCACCTATTCGAGCACATGATGTTCCAAGGATCAGCCAATATCGACAAGGGCGAGCACTTCAGCTTGATCATCAACCGTGGGGGCGACGCTAACGGCACCACGAGTAACGATCGTACCAACTACTTCGAAACACTTCCCTCTAACGAGCTCGCACTCGGACTCTGGCTGGAGGCCGACCGCATGCGCTCCCTCGCCATCACCCAGGGGAATTTCGAGAACCAGCGACAGACTGTGATGGAGGAACGACGGCAGCGCATCGACAACCAGCCCTACGTCCCCAGCATGCTTCGCATCAACGAGCTCGCCTACGGGGACTACTACCCCTACGCGCACTCGACGATCGGCGACATGCAAGACCTGGTCGATGCTCCGCTCAAAGCCGTCCAAGAGTTCTTCAACATGTACTACGCCCCCAACAACGCCGTGCTGAGCATCAGCGGGGATTTCGATGCCAATGAAGCGATGCGTTTGGTCGAGAAGTACTTTGCCCCCATCCCCTCCCGTGAGCGCACAGAATTCGTCGAACCACCGCCGCCGAAGCAAACTTCCGAGCGCACCGAGGCGATGTACGACTCGAACGCCACCCTTCCCGCGTTCCACCTCGCGTATCACATTCCGGCGAACCGCGCGCCTGATCACTACCCACTCGAAATGCTCTCCCTCATCCTCGGCGACGGCGAGTCGAGCCGCCTCTACCAAACGCTCGTGAAGAAGAAAGAGATCTGCCAAGACGTAGCCGTGGGCACCGACGATAGGCGCGGCCCCGACCTCTTCTCTGTGTGGGCAGTGATGTCGAGTGGGCATTCACCCAAAGAAGCCCAGGACGTCGTGATCGCCGAGCTCGCGCGCATCGCGAAAAAGGGGGTCACGACACGCGAGCTCGAGAAAGCGAAGAATCGTATGAGCGCTGCGTTCGTGTTCGGACTTCAATCGAACATGGCGCGTGCCAAAAACCTCGCTGAGTTCGAGCTCTACTGGGGCGACGCGAATCTCCTCATGTTGGAGCTCGACCACTACTTGTCTGTGTCGCGCGAAGACATTCAGCGTGTTGCAAAAAAGTACTTTGGCGCGAGTAACCGCACGGTGCTCGACGTCTTGCCTGGCGTGCCGCCTGCTTCGGAGGAAAAGTGATGATGCGGCTTCGACTTTCGTTCGTCTCCCTGAGCCTTTGCGCGCTCTTCATGGTCACGGCGTGCGGTCCCAAGGGGCAGGCCCCTCGCGAGACCGAAACCACGCAAGGCGCTGAAGCCATGGAACCACCCACTCGAGAGCCCCCGCCGGCGCCGGGTGAACCCAAGGACGTTTCCCTGCCAACGGTCGAGGTGACCGATCTCGACAACGGGCTCCAGGTCAACACCATCGTCGCGAACGAGCTTCCAGTCGTGTACGCGACGCTGGTTGTGAGCAGCGGAGCCGAGTCTGATCCGCCCAAGCTTCCAGGCCTCGCCGGTTTGGTCGCCTCGATGCTGAAAGAGGGTACGACGAAGCGAACGAGCGCTCAGCTCGCAGACGACGTCGAGTTCCTCGGCGCCGATCTCTGGGCCAGCGCCGACGAAGAGAACACATATGTCGGCATCCGCGCCTTGGCAGACCAGTTCGACGTCGCGATGTCGATCCTCGCCGAAGTCGCAAGCAAGCCCTCATTCAAGGCGGCCGAGCTCGCCAAGCTGAAGAGACGCGAGCTCGATCGCCTCACCCTCGCGGAACGAGAGCCGGGGTATATCGCGCGTCGCACCTTCTACCACGAGCTCTACGGCGATCACCCATATGCGGCGGTCGACACGACGCCGGATGCTGTGAAGAGGGTCACTCGCCAGGACATGGTTCGCTGGCACCACAAGTACTTCGTCGGTAAGAACGCCTTCCTCGTCGTCGTTGGCGACGTCACACCCGAAGAGGTCGTTGCCGCTGCAAAGAAGGACTTCGCCAAGTGGAAGTCTGGCAAACGTTCCATCCCGAGCTACGGCGACATGCCGACACGCGAGGCTCGGGAAATCCTCGTCGTCGATCGGCCGGGCTCTGTCCAGTCGGTCATCTACTTGGGCAACCTCGCGCTCCCGCGCGCCAACCGCGTTTGGATCCCGCTCATGGTCGCCAATCAGGTCCTCGGTGGTTCGGCGGCCTCACGGCTCTTCATGGACCTGCGCGAGAAGCGAAGCCTCACGTACGGCGCGTACAGTACGGTCGGAGAACGGGTGCAGACCGGACCATTCATCGCATACGCGTCGGTCCGGACCGACGTCACTAACGAGGCGATCGGGGCCTTTCTCGATCACCTCGATGTCATCGTCAAAGAACAACCCTCAGCCGACGAGCTCGCGAACGCCAAACGCTACTTGAGCGATTCGTTCCCGCTCCGAATCGATACGCCCGGAAAGCTCGTTGACCTCGTCATAGAACTTCGGACGTTCGAGCTGCCGGACGACTATTGGGACCAGTACCGAAAGGCCATTCGCGCGACGAGTGCCTCCGAGGCGCTGTACGCTGCCCGCAAGTACATCGAACCGGACAAGGCACTGGTGGTAGTCGTCGGGCAGGCGGCGGACTTCGCGGAGTCGCTTAGGCAGTTCGGCCCCGTAACCGTCGTCTCGCCAGAAGGCGAGGTCAAAGCCAAGTTCAGTCCGCAGCCCCGTTCTACGGGTGCGAAGCCCAGTCCCAAAGGTGCGTCTACGCCTCCGATCCACTAGATTCGCATTATGTGCGGAATCGTCGGGTACATAGGAAACCAGCAAGCGGCGCCTATCCTGCTCGACGGGCTTCGGCGCCTCGAGTATCGCGGGTACGACTCCGCCGGGGTCGCGGTCCATGACAACGGCAGCATCGCGTTGGTCCGAGCGGTTGGCAAACTGTGCAACCTCGACAAGGCCCTCGCGGAGAATCCGCTCAGCGGAACGGTCGGGGTCGGACACACACGATGGGCAACCCACGGTCGCCCGTCGGAAGTCAACGCGCATCCCCACGTCGCAGGCCCGATTGCCGTGGTGCACAACGGCATCATCGAAAACCATCTGGGGCTTCGCCAAGAGCTCGAGGCGGACGGGTTCGAGATGAGCAGCGACACAGACACTGAGATCATCGCCCACCTGGTTCATCGAGAGACGAAAGCGGGCCACGATCTGCTGACCGCGGTCCGGCACGCCCTCGGGCAGGTGGAGGGCGCATACGCGATCGCCGTCCTTTCTTCCGAGCAAGTCGACCGCATCATCGTCGCGAAGAACGCGTCACCACTCGTCCTCGGCGTCTCGGAAGGCGCGACGTACTGCGCTAGCGATATCCCTGCTCTGCTCCCCTACACCGACGAGATGGTCTTCCTCGAGGATGACGAAGTCGCCGTTCTCGAATCGACTGGCTTCTCGCTGTCCACGGTCGGCGGAGCGCCGATCGAGCGCGACACCCACCGGATTTCGTGGTCTCCGGTCATGGCGGAGAAGGCCGGGTACAAGCACTTCATGTTGAAAGAGATCTTCGAGCAACCCCGGGCGCTCGAAGACACGCTTCGCGGACGTCTCGATCGCGAGAACGCCGACGTGAATGCGTCGGAGATCGGATTGACCGTCGAAGACGCGAAATCGATCGAACGCGTGGTCCTCTTGGCGTGTGGCACGAGCCACCATGCCACGATCGCAGGCCGGTATTGGATCGAAGAGCTCACAGGGGTGTCAGCGATCGCGGAGCTCGCGAGTGAGTTTCGAGGACGCGACGCGGTCATTGGCGAGGGGGATCTGGTGATCGCGGTCAGCCAGTCCGGCGAAACGATCGACACGTTGATGGCGGCAAGGGAAGCGAAACAAAAAGGCGCCAAGGTGCTAGCCATCGCCAATGTCATCGGGAGCGCAATTCCGCGGATGGCGGATGCGAGCTTCTACACGCATGCAGGCCCCGAAATCGGCGTCGCCTCGACGAAATGCTTCATGGCTCAACTCGCCAACCTGTTGATGTTCAGCGTTTGGCTCGGTCGGCGCCGCGGTGCGGTCGATGATGCGCAAGCCACCGAGATCGTCGAAGGCCTGGCCCGTGTGCCGCACTTGATCGAGGAGCGGCTCCAGTCCACTCACGATGCGATCAACAACATGATTCGCACGTTCGCAGATGCGCGGGACGTTTTGTTTCTCGGTCGCGGTCTGAGTTTCCCGATCGCCCTCGAAGGCGCCCTTAAGCTCAAAGAGATCTCGTACGTGCACGCCGAAGGCTATGCCGCAGGGGAGATGAAGCATGGCCCGATCGCCCTGCTCGACGCGCACGTTCCCGTAATCGTGCTGCTGCCACGCGACCGTCACTACGATCGAGTCCTGAGTAACCTGCAAGAAGCGCGCGCCCGCGAGGCCAAGATCATTGCAGTTACCGTCGAAGGAGATTCCCACGCACAGGCTTTGTGCGATGCTTTCGTCGAGATCGCGCCCACCCACGAAGCCCTGACGCCGTTCCTCTCCGTCGTTCCGCTCCAGCTCTATGCTTATTGTGTCGCGGACCACAAGGGTACCGACGTGGATCAACCTCGCAACCTCGCGAAAACCGTCACCGTCGAGTGAACGACCGTGCTGGCAGGCAAGCGATGGCAGCCAATATGAAGATCGGGCTGCTGACGACAAGCTTTCCGCGTTTCGAAGGCGACTGCAGCGGTGCTTTCGTGCTCGCCCACGCACGTATGTTGGCAACGCACGGCCATGACATCCGCGTGCTGGCCCCCGAGCCGCCCCGCCGTCGAACCACACCGCGATGGCCTGGTATCGAGGTTCGCTGGGTGCCCTACGCACGTCCGCGCGGACTGCAACAGACGTTCTACGGAAGTGGAGCGCCCGACACGCTGCGAAGGCACCCCGCGACGTGGTTGGGCGCCTCGAGCTTCGCCGTCGCACTGACAGTCGCAGCACGGGCACTCGATGATTGTGACGCGCTAGTGAGTCATTGGTGTTTGCCGAGCGGGTGGGTCGCATCGGCGAACGCAAGCGGTCGCCCTCATCTCAGCGTCTGTCATGCCACGGACGTACGATGGCTCTCCAGGCTCCCGGGAGCTCGCACCGTCGCTCGACAGATCGCGCACGGCGCCACTTCGATGTGGTTCCTCACCGAGGACCTTCGAGATCGGTTCCTCTCCATCGCGGAACTCGAACCGGGCTCGAAAACGACCCACATCGGGCCAATGCCGATCGAGCCACCGCCGCAAATGGCATACCATCGGGAACGATGCCGCAGCGAGCTCGGCATCGAAGGCTTCACTCTGCTCTTTTTGGGACGCTTGGTGCCGATCAAAGGAGCCGATCGTTTGATACGAGCAGTGGCCGCCCTCCCCCATGACGTCAGCATTCGAATCGCAGGCGACGGTCCCGACCGACGCCGGCTCGAGGCGCTCGCACGTCGTCTCGGCGTGAACGCTCATTTCGAGGGCTGGGTTCACGGCGAACGAAAAGAGATGTTGCTCCGAAGCTGCGACGCTTTGGCCGTACCGTCGCGCCCGAACGACGGTGTGCCAACGGTGGTCTTCGAGGCGACCGCGAGAGGTCTACCTGTCGTCGCCACGCGCCTCGATGGCCTTGAGCAACACCTACCGGGGGAGGCTTTGGTCGCTCCGGAGGACTTAGGCGCCCTCACCCAAGCTATCCAGATCCTTGCTTCGTAGACGTGGTCGTGTGTCGTCCACGAAGAGGACCGCCGTCGCTACGGGTTAACCCGGTGTGTTCCCCTTGGGGCGCGGAAACTGAAGCGCTTGTCCGGGATGTCGCGGTTGAACTTGATGTTCAAAAAATCGAAGCGGTTGCGATTGCCGGCAGAATCGATGATCAAGACCCGCTGGACGACGCCAGCGCGCTTGCCGGCGGTCTCGAGCGTACGGACGTAGAAAACCAATTGTTCGTAGTTCGGACTCGGCCTGCGGGGAATGA
>CAXMND010000008.1:0-27274 GCA_964194675.1 uncultured Coxiellaceae bacterium
CGTGGAGCCCTCCTGAGGCTCGAGCCCTACTCCGTTCAAAAAGGCGTATTCGAGGCCACCGATGAAACCACCACCGGCGTCCGAGCCGAACGCCAGTGAGTAGCCGATGGCGACCCACTGGAGCGTGATGATGCCGAGCGCGATGAAACTGTGCATGGCGCTCGAGAGCACGTTCTTCTCGCCGACCATCCCGCCGTAGAACAATGCCAACCCTGGCGTCATCAACATGACGAGCGCGGTCGACACCATGAGCCACGCCGTATCCGCTTGATTGATAGCTTCCATCCCGGGTTCCTCCTTGAGTTGGGAGAGCCTAGACCGGGCCTGTTTCCGTCGGATGTGGCTCATGTTTCTGAACTGTTTCAAAGGTGCCGAAACCGGTGGCGATGTGGCCGGATTCGCCTACATTCCCTGGGCTATGCGAATCGTTCACGACAAAGAGCTCTGCTCAAATCACGGCCAATGCGTGGGAGCGGCCCCGGAGTTGTTCAAGTTCGCGGACGACGGGTCCCTCATCGTCATCGACCCGAATCCCCCCGAGGAGCTACGCGAAGCCGCCCAAGACGCGGTAGACATCTGCCCAGTGCAGGCCCTGTCGATCGTCGAAGACTGAAATCACTGCGTTTCTGGGCCTCCCTAGGGGATGCATGCAACCGTGATTTCGGTTACAACTCCCCTCCGGCGAGCCATATCCGCGAGCGGGCGGAAACGGCCGACGATCTACGATCGACACAACAAGAGAGGCATCATTCATGGAATCCGCATCTGAATTCTTCGAGAAGTTCGAAACCAGAGCAACCGCCAACCCCGACGCAGCGACGAGCCCCAACGCGGTCTACCAGTTCAACATCACCGGCGACGGCGGTGGCGACTGGGCCTTGGACCTCACGAAGGGCAAGACCGATAGCTTCGTCATCACAGGCACGCACGACAACCCGGGAGCGACCATCACGGTTTCGGCCGAGGATTGGCTCGGCATGCTCAACGGCTCCCTCAACCCCATGCAGGCCTTCATGTCCGGCAAAATCAAAATCGACGGAGACATGACACTAGCGATGAGCCTTCAGCAGGTCATGAACCTGGCCCAGGACTGAGTCACCTGTCTTCTCCTTCGATCAAACCCTCCAATGAAGGGCGCACCCGGCTGAGCCCCGAGGACCGTCGTGGACAACTGCTTCGGGTGACCTCCGACATCATCGAGGCCGACGGCGTCGACATGGTGCGGATTCCCTACGTCGCCTCGGCGGCTGGAGTCACCCGACCCGTCGTGTACAAGTTCTTCCCCAACCGCCAAGAACTCATCAAGGGCGTGCTCGAGGAGTTTCGGGACGAGTTCGCTCGCCGGACGCCCGACGTCTTGAGCGGTCAGACTGGCGAGATCGCGGCGATTGCTCGTCTGTTCATCGACGCGGCATGCGACACGATCGAAGCAAAGGGCTCCGGTGGGTGGCAGTTGATACGAGGTGTCGCTCCCGACGCCGAGATCGCAGCGATCAGTAGGGATTTTCGCGGCCAACTCGTCGCACCTTGGCTCGCTCCGCTCCAGGAGCTCACTGGCGTCGGCGACGCTGAAGCGCGCGCGCTGTCCGACATGTTTCTCAGCGGGGCCGGCGAAATCGTGCAGCGCTGGATCGACGACGAGTTCAGCCGTGAGCAGGTAGCCACGCTTCTTGGCCGGATCATTCTCGCCGTCTTGATCGAGTTCACCGAGTAGAACGCGATGGTTTCCGAGCTATTCGACCCATCGAAATGGACGGAGGTTCCGGGCTTCGATCTCCAGGACATCACGTACCACCGCGCTGCCGATCAAGGCACGGTCCGCGTTGCCTTCAATCGGCCCGAGGTTCGGAACGCCTTTCGACCGACCACGGTCGATGAACTCTACCGCGTCTTGGAACACGCACGCCAAACGTCGGATGTCGGTTGCGTCTTGCTTACAGGCAACGGGCCCTCACCCAAAGATGGTGGCTGGGCATTTTGTTCCGGTGGCGATCAGCGCATCCGCGGCAAGGACGGCTACAAGTACGAGACTGACGAGTCGGGTGAAATCGACCCCACGCGGCTCGGCCGGTTGCACATCTTGGAAGTCCAACGACTGATTCGATTCATGCCCAAGATCGTCATCGCGGTGGTGCCAGGTTGGGCCGTGGGTGGTGGTCATAGTCTTCACGTCGTCTGCGATATGACGATCGCAAGCCGGGAGCACGCGCTCTTCAAACAGACCGACCCGGACGTTGCCAGCTTCGATAGTGGCTATGGCTCTGCCTTGCTCGCACGTCAGGTCGGTCAGAAGAAGGCCCGCGAGGTTTTCTTCGTGGGCCTCGACTACGACGCCCAGGAAGCCGCCGACATGGGGATGGTCAACGCCGTCGTGCCGCACGCCGAGCTCGAAGACTTCGCTCTATCGTGGGCGGCGAAGATCAATTCCAAGAGCCCCACGGCCATGCGAATGCTCAAATTCGGCTTCAACATGATCGACGATGGACTCGTCGGGCAGCAGATTTTTGCGGGGGAAGCGACTCGCTTGGCCTACGGCACCGAAGAAGCTCAGGAGGGGCGGGACGCGTTCCTCGAGAAACGGCCGCAAGACTACAAAAGGTTCCCTTGGCACTACTGATTTCGGGGGTCGCTGACTATTCGGCGAATCTGGGCTACCCTCCCCCGATTGGACAGATACACGGCCCACACACCAAAGGGCCAATCGGAGAAACGGAGTAAGTCATCTCAAGTAAGATATTCGTAGGGAATCTCGATTTTGGAACCACCGATGAGCAGCTACGCGAGCTGTTCGGAGAGATCGGCGAAGTCGTAGATGTTCACATCCCAAAGGATCGCGAAACCGGAAGACCCCGAGGATTCGCGTTCGTTCGATTCGCAGCTGAAGAGCACGCCGCCCAGGCCGTGGAGCAAATCCACGGACGAGAGGTTGCCGGCCGTGCCCTGCGCCTAGATATCGCCGAGGACCGTCCGCGCGAGCAGCGCCCACGACGCGACTTTGGGCCACCAAGAGGCGGTTACGACAACCCTGGCGGCTACAACGATCGCGGCAGCTACGACCGGGGCTCAGACGACCGTAGCGGTTACGAAAAGCCCAAGCGAGCGAAGGGGAGCCGACGGGGTCTCCGCGGCAAGAAGCGCAGCCTATAGTCAGCTAGTCAGCGCCATGGTCGCGTGCGACGAAAGGTGAGCCGAAAGGTGAACAACAACAGCGGCTTAAAAAATCTCGGGCGAGGTGTGAACCCCGCCCGAGTGCCCGTTGTGTTGTACCCCCAAGGAGTGTGATCTCGATTTGCCCTATTGTCGGCGGGTCGCTGATCAGCCACCGACAGTTGCACGGTAAAGCTTCGGGAGTACGGTTGTCAAGAAGTATTTTGGGTCACAAATGTACAAGGGTTACAAGTAGTTAACCTGAGCATGCTCACAGTTGAGACGGGGGTGCAGCGTGTTCTTACTGGTATTGTTGGCCGCTGTTATGCGAGGGGGACTGTCGAGTTTGGGGAACTCGGGCCTGCGCCAAGCGGACGTCCTGGAGTTTCGGATTCGCGGCGAATGCATGCCGTCTCTCACGCATGGCGAATCCGTCCGCGTGCAGAGACGCAAAACCTACGCGCCAGGAGATGTCGTTGTTGTGCGCCGAAACGACTACTGGAACGCACATCGCTTTCTGGGTTATGCGCTCACCGGTCGTGGCATCGTAGCGGTGACGCAGGCAGACAGCGCCGCCCGTGCGGACGCCCCTAGCCTCACTACCGCCATCGTTGGCAGGGTTCAGTGCGAGGTTACTTTGGCCGATCGCGGACTAGCATTTGGACGGTACGCGAGGGCCGTAGTCAAACGAATCTTCGGGGGCGTAGATGAGCACGCTCACCATCGAGTTCGCTCAGTGCCGGTATCGGCTGACGGATGTCGAGGTCATGCAGAGCGCGAAGCCCGGGCACTTCATCGGTAAGCCTATCGGACCGGTCGAGTACCGGATTTCGCTACGCCTGGGGAGCGTGAACAGATCGCAAGTTCTACGAAATTCGAGCGCTGAAAACCCGAGTCGGGTCGCGTGAGAGTTCGAGTTGCTGTATCTAGCAGCAATGAACGACGGGGGGGGGACAAACGAACTCGATCGTGCACGGCGCCACTTTCTAAAGGCCGCGGGGTATATTGCACCCGCGATACTCGCGACCATCACGCTGAACAAGGCACACGCGCAGGCGTCGTGCATGCCCGCGACGTGCATGCCAGGGGCCTGTATGCCCACCACATGCATGCCGAACACGTGCATGCCTATCGGTGGATGAAGCGGATGGAACACTTGAACAAGCATGCAACCGGCTACTTTTTGCCCGACGACTGGATCCTCTGGCACAGCGAGGGGTTGCTCGAAGCCATAAAGCTGAGCAGCGGGGATCACGTCCGAATCGAAGGCACGCCCGACAACGATGCATCGCTTAGCAAACTACCCGCATCCGTTTGGGATTCGCTGGCGCGATTTGAACCTTTGCTGGGGCAACTCCGAGAACAACTCCAAGCGCAGGCGCTGCAACCACTAACGCGAGAAACGGTGTTGCGTGGTTCTGGATGGAAACAGCTTTTTGTAGAGCTTACAGCGAAGTGCAACGAGCAATGTGTGCATTGCTATGCTGAATCGTCGCCAGCCCGCACGGAGGCGCTCGCGTGGCCGGAGATCAGCAAGGTACTCAAAGACGCGAAGGCGCTGGACTTTGGTCTGGTGCAGTTTACAGGTGGAGATCCTCTGATCAGCGCCCATTGCGTCCAGGCCGTGGAGTTTGCGAGAGAGATCGGAATCCCGCACCTCGAGATCTACACGAATGGCCTCGCGCTTCGCGGAAGGACCTACGACCGCTTGCGTGAGCTCGCGCCGTCGTTTGCGTTTTCCTTCTACTCGTACAACCCCGAAACCCATGACGCCATTACCCAGACGCCAGGTAGTCATGCACGCACCGCGCGAGCGATTCGACGCGCTGTCGACGATGGCTTGAAGGTGCGCGTCGGCGTCATCTCGATGGAGGAGAACCAACACGATGCATCGAAGACCTACGAATATTTGCTGGGGCTGGGCGTGCCTGACGACTCAATCGGTTTCGATCAAATGCGCGACGTCGGTCGAGGGGACGCCACACCGATAGAAGCCGATGCACGACCAGCGGGCGTCCAGACTGGTGGCGTCGAGAGCGCGCGACCGCGAAACTTCGGCGGGTCGGCCGCGGTGAGCTACGACGGCCGGGTGTATCCGTGCATCTTCAGTCGGCACCTGCCGCTCGGATCGATCTATGAAACCAGCCTCAAGGCGATTCTTACGTCTGCAGAGCCGATTGCTCCGCAAAAGAAAAACCTGCTGATGGCCCGCGCGCGATGGGGTGAAAAGCTCTCTTGTTGGGAGTGCCAGACCCGATCTGTATTGCTCGATGGGGACTGTAATGCCTAGTGTTTCCGATCGACGCGTGCCCCAGCGCAAGGACACGCTCACGCATGAAGTCACCGACACCGACGAAGTCGTGATCTACGACAGCAACACTCCGCAATTGCTTGTGTTGAACGATATCGCAGCCGGCGTTTGGTTGATGATCGACGGCACACGATCAATCGACGACATTACCGCCGAAATCCTGAACCACGTCGAGGCGGAGCGTGCGACGGTGACTCGTGACGTGATCACGTTCCTGGGCCAGCTCGAGCGACGAAAACTCATCGCATGGCAAGAGGCAACCTAGAGCAGCACGAGATCTTTCTCTCCGGCCTACGTGTTCGCGTACAAAGCTGCTGCACGAGAACGAATCGTTACCTACAACGTCACTGGTCCGCCGCGAAGCTGCCGATCTTGCGACCCGAGGCCTGCTGCGACATTGAAGTGATCGCCGACGCATCACCTCGAATCGTTGTGGATGGCGAAGTGGTGTGGGCGGGCGGCGTCGTCGAAGATCTGGTTGCTGGTTTCGAGCAGTGGCTCTATCGCGCGGCGCTCGCGCAGCACGAAGGCCGTTTTGCGGTATTTCACGCAGCAGCGCTGGTGTCGGATGGAGGGACCGTCGTTTTCTCCGGGCCCTCTGGCGCCGGAAAGAGCTCGCTTGCACTCGCGGCAGTTCGGCGCGGGTGGAAGTATTTTTCGGATGAGTTTGTGGTCACGGACGGCCAGCGTGTGTGGGGATGGCCACGCGCGATTCGTTTTGATCCTACAGAGCCGGGCGCGCCGTGCCCTGACTATCTCGTCGACCTCGACACCGATCACGACGCGGTGGAGTCGCAACAAAACGTTGCACCACCGTACTACCCCGTAAGCGGCCACGCGTTGCAGCGCGTCGCCTGTTCTGCGCGCGAGGTGCGTTTCGTTAGCGTAGAGCGCGGTACAGATACAACGCTATCGCGCGTCTCAACGAGTGTCGGCCTGAAGTGTTGGACCGAAGCTGCGTTTTTCGAGCCAACGATGTCCTTGGGCGCGTTGGTTGGCGTAAACCGGACTTGGCGCGCGTCGTGGCGCCACCCAGAAGAACTCATCGATTTGATCGCGACAACATGACAGGTAACAACCCTAGCGTACGATATCGACTGCTTCGAGGCTGGGCGTTGCAGAGTCGCAAAGTCCAGTACGTCTTACGTCGAATCGAGGACGTGGTCGACGTTTGGACCGGAGCCATCTTGAACAGGCTGCTCCGTGACACCGAAAAAGAAGCGCTTTCAATCGACCTATACGACGCCTCATTTCGGCTAGACAGCGATCATGACGGCCTCTATGAATGGGAGCAGCAATGGTTCGAACGACGCTTGCCCGCTCCTCCTGCGTCAATCCTGATCGGTGCGGCCGGTGCGGGGCGTGAAGCTTCTGCGCTTCGAAAGCTCGGCTATCATGTTCATGCGTTTGAGCCCTCTGCGTCAGCTTTTCTGCTCTGTCAGATCAAGTTCGGCTCGGAGTTTGTCGACCAAGCGAGCTATAAGGATCTCGTTGCGACGGTACTCCGTGGAAAGAGCACGCGACTACGACTTGCGAGCGAAGCAACGTTCGATGCCGTGCTGCTGGGCTGGGGGAGTTTCGGACACGTGCTTCAGAGCGCCGACCGATTGGAGTTGCTTCGTGCGTGCGACCACATTGCACCCCATGGCCCGATTCTCTTGAGTCTCTTTGTGCCGAACGCCACAACGGCGACAGACGGGACGTACTACCTGCCATGGGGTGGCTTCTTGGTACGGCCTACGCCCGAAGAGCTCGATCAGCACGCGAAGGCGTTGAATCGGCAACTTGTTGTGTCGCTTCAGTCACCGAACTCGTACGCCACCTTGATCCCCGACGCCTCCTGAAACGCGTCACCAGGCGGCGGGCGGCTTCGTCCGCGTGCGCGAAAAGCGAACGCGAACCCGCTACTAAGGAGCGATCCAACAGATGTGGTGTCCACCATCGAGGCGAGCCTGCGTTCGCGCTCGTGTCCAGACGCGCGACCGTGATCGCTATGCGGTCCCACCGCGAGAGTTCTAGTGAGCGTACCGCTGCGCATGCGATGGGCTCATCGCGAAACGACTCATGACCGAGCACATAGCCAGCGGCACGCTGAAGGCCCAACGCCCGAAAATGGCTTCCCAACGCCTCTGCGTCTTCAAGTCGATAGAGGCTTTCCCTCAGTAGCCATCGGATGTCGTCGAGGCTCGTGTCCTGACGAAATGTGCCGCGTCCTTTTACGAAATGACCGATCAAATGGGCGAACACATCTTCATCAGACATCCGCGCGACGGGCGCTGCAAAAAGCGACGCGTCTATCTCTGCCCGCGAGAAGACGCCGTCCGTAAACATGCGAAACAGGCCGTGCGGAAAGAGATGGTGGTGCATGTCGACGCTAAGCGGCCAGGAATTGCTGGCAAACGTTCTTCCCGCGCTCGAACTCACAGTCGCTTCGAAGCCCAGCGCGTGCAACACGAGGGTCACCCCCTCGACGTCCGAGCTGCGTACCAGGAGGTCGATGTCGACCAGATCCCGCCGGCCCCGCAGGGCAGGCCACCTCCCCAGCAAGAGCACGCCCTTCAGTGGCATCAACACGATGCCACGTTCGGCACATGCCTCGAAGACTTGATTCCCTAGGCTGAGCGCCAGTTCGCCGACGAGCGCGGTGCGGAGGCGGTCTTGAGCAGTATGGTCCACTCGAGCAATCATCGACCGTCATCGATGCGCGGGTCAAGCGAATGCGGCGCACAGCATGGGTCCCTTGGGAGCGTATATAAAACAAGGCCGTTCGGTGGTATAGAGCGCCGATGGGGACAGACCAAAAGCTCGGCGAATTGGCCGATGCGCTCGAGGCGCGGGGGGCCGACGACCTTCGTGTCCACGTCGTGCGGCGCGCTCGGGAGTTCAAGCGCTCTTGGGTGATGATGGCGGAGGCGCTCGTCGAGGTTCGAAACCGAGAGGCCTACGTAAAGTGGGGCTACGACGACTTCTACGCTTATTGCGGTCTCGAGTTGCAAATCAGGCGAGCCACCGCCGACAAGCTCACCGGGTCGTACATCGCCCTCAAGCGGCACGCTCCTGCCGTCCTGAAACGAGACGGTCTAACGGAACGGATACCGACATGCGATGCGGTCGACTATTTTGCCAAGGCGCTTCAGCGAGGCGGGCACGACGACGCAATCGAGGAACGCGCGGTCGATGAAGACGTGGTTGACGAACTTCGGCACGCGGTCTTCGAAGAAGGGGCGCCGGTCACCGAATTGCGCAAACGCTTCAATCCGGCCTTTCATCCGAAACCAGAGGGCGCCGAGCAGATCGAAGCCATTCGGCGGGCGACGGCCACCGCGAGGCGACTCGAAAGACTGATCGAAGAGATCGACGGCCTCCACCGGCCCACCGTGCGCGCTACGCTCGATAGCCTCGAGGCGTTGCGCGAAGACCTCTCCGACCTCCTCGAACGCACCAAAGCGACCTACGCAAAGACCGCATGAAATCGACGCCCCCGACTTGCGGCTGGGTGGAACGTGTTCTATTTCAAGGACACTTCTCCCATGCCTGACAAAATCAACGTCCCGGCCATCGACGGCCTCTTCACCATGGACCCAGGCAAGCCGTGTTTGCTCGGAACGAAGTGTCGCGCCTGCGGAACGTATTTTTTTCCTGCCGAGAAGACCTTCTGTCGGAACCCCGACTGCGACCAAGCGGACCTCGAGGAGGTGCAGCTGAGCCGAACCGGCAAGTTGTGGTCGTACACGAGCGCGAACTACAAGCCTCCCGTACCGTTCGTGGCGAAAGATCCCTTCGAGCCCTTCGCGATCGCCGCAGTCGAGCTCGAGGCAGAAGGGATCACAATCTTAGGGCAGGTTGCCGACGGCATCGGCGTCGACGCGCTAAGAGCAGGGATGCCGATGGAGCTGGTGCTTCGCGAGCTCTACGACGACGACGAGCACGTCTACTTCACTTGGAACTGGAAACCGAGCAACGATGCGGCAGGTGGGGCATGAGCAAAGACGTCGCGGTTCTCGGCGCGGGCATGCACCCCTGGGGCAAGTGGGGGCAGAGCTTCGTGACCTACGGAGTCAAAGCGGCTCAAGATGCATTGCGCGACGCGGGTCTCCAGTGGCGCGACATCCAATTCGTCGCGGGAGGCGATACGATTCGCAATGGTTACCCAGGCTTCGTGGCCGGCGCGACATTCGCCCAGGCCCTCGGCTGGTCCGGGGCCAAGGTCTCGAGCTCGTACGGCGCGTGCGCGACCGGTGCGCAGGCGATCAGCGTAGCGCGCGCGCACATCCTTGCGGGGCTCTGTGACGTCGCCCTGGTCATCGGCGCAGATTCCGCACCGAAAGGTTTCTTCGCGCCCACCGGTGGAAGTCGCCCCGACGACCCGGACTGGCTTCGCTTCCACATTCAAGGCATCACCAACCCAACTTATTTTGGGCTGTACGCGCGGCGTCGGATGGACGTTCACGGCGCTACCCAACAAGACTTCGCGACGGTCAAGGTCAAGAACGCCAAACACGGGCTGCACAACCCGAACGCGCGGTACCGCAAAGAAGTCGACCTCGAGCAGGTACTGAGCTCTGCGTTGGTGGCGGACCCGCTGCATCTGCTCGACATCTGCGCCACCAGCGACGGCGCCGCCGCGTTGGTCCTTTCGAGCATGGACTTCGCGCGCAAGCACAGCACCAACCCCGTGAAGATCGCGGCCGTGTCGACCGTGACGCCCGTCTATCCGAACACGATCATCGAGATGCCCAACCTCGCGACCGATTCCAAAGCCGGCGTGGGCCTCCCGGAGCTCGGCTTCAAGGAGTCGATCGCACACGGCGCGTACGAGGAAGCTGGGCTCGGACCCGAAGACATGAGCCTTGCCGAGGTGTACGACCTCTCGACCGCACTCGAGCTCGACTGGTACGAGCAGATCGGCCTTTGCCCGCCCGGCGATGCCGAGAAGCTCTTGCGTGACGGCGAGACCACGATCGGCGGCCGCATCCCGGTGAACGCAAGCGGTGGTCTTGCCTCGTTCGGCGAAGCGGTGCCCGCACAAGCAATCGCCCAAGTCTGCGAGCTCACGTGGCAACTCCGAGGCCAGGCCAAAGGCCGCCAAATCGAGGGCGCAAAGGCGGGCGTCACAGTGAATCAGGGCCTATTCGGCCATGGCTCCTCGGTGATTTGCAGGGTGTAGTTCAGCCCTGGCGCCAGCGTTGACGCAGTCGTTTTCGTGGTCGTGATCGTAGGCGTGATCGTAGCCGTGCTCGTGCTCGTGCGCGACTACACACGGCACCGATCCGAGCACGAGCACGGCTACGATCACGATCACGGCTACGACTACGAAAACGACTGACGACTAAGTCACAAGCGGAAGGAGCGAACGCCTCTCGGCGAGCAGGCGAAGCTCGGGAAGAGCAAGGAGGACCTTCGGTCGGCGTGCGCGGACACCTGACTCCTGCGCGTCAGTCTCCCGGCACCTCATCGGTTCGCACGAGCCCGTAGCGCTTCCAGCCCGTGCTCGCGAGCCAAGTGCGGGGCTCGGCACACGGCGGCAAGCCCGTCGCCCCTAAGACGTGGCCCACCGCTTCGCCTGAGCTAAAGGGATCGACCCACGTCGGTTCAGGCTGCGGCCGACCGAGCTTTCGAAGATGGCGTCGGCGGTTGTTGAGAACGTAGGCCATCGCGTTTCGAACCTGCCGTGGCGTTCGGAGCGGCTCGACGTGATACCGATCGGTGAAGACGGTGCCCCGCCGGCGCTCAAGCACCTTATTGAGCGCCTTGCTCATGCGAATCGAAAGCCCCTGCATCCCCCGCGAAAGCGAGCGCCGGTGTGTCGCCTCGACGATCAGGTGTATGTGGCCGTGTTGGACCGACCAATGCAGCACGTGCATCCCAAACCGGCCTTGCGCCTGCGCGATCGATCGTACGACAGCCCGATAGAGCCGCTCGCTCCGAAGCCGAAGCCTTCGATCCACGTGAAGCGTCACGCGCACAGGTACGTGGTGAGGAAGCACCGACCGTGTATCATGGTCAACACGCGTACTGGTCTTAGGCCGACCCGCGCCCTCGCGCCGCCCGCCGTGTCCCACACGATCGAGATGAAGCTGCGCCTCCTTGGGACGTGGTCTTCGACGTCGCTTGGGGGGGCGTTGCAGTGGAGCATGCTCGGCCATTAATTTTGAATACTGCAGACATTGTTTTCTGTCGAGGGGAAAACTGCCGCCGGCGCTGCTAAACCAGCATCCCCGCCACCGCCGCAGTCATCAACGACGCCAGCAATCCCCCGAACATCGCCCTCAAGCCCAGCCTCGCCAGGTCGTGCCGCCGCCCGGGCGCGATGCCGCCTATCCCGCCCAACTGGATCCCGATCGACCCGAAGTTCGCAAAGCCGCAAAGCGCGTAGCTGAGGATCACCAAGGTGCGCGGCGAGAGGTTGGCAGCACCGGCGGATAGCTGTTCCGAAAGATGCAGGTACGCGATGAACTCGGTGAGGACGACCTTCTCGCCGAGCAGGGTTGCGACCGCCGCGCACTCGGCGACGGGGACCCCGATGAGAAACGCGAAGGGCCAGAAGATCCACCCGAGGATATCTTGGATCGTGAGCGGCACCAACGCGGCACTCCCCTCGAGGCCGGCCCAGTCGTTGTACAGACCGACCGGCAGACCGAGAAGCGCGTTGGCGAGCGCGATCAAGGCGATGAACGCCAGCAGCATCGCGCCCACGTTCAAGGCCAACTTCAAGCCCACCGAGGCTCCACGGGCAGCCGCGTCGATCACGTTCACGTCCTCTTGCTCGACGACCGGCACGATATCGTCCAACGCCTCTGCCTTCTTGGTTTCAGGCCACATAACCTTGGCGATCACGAGGGCGGCGGGCGCGCTCATCACGCTGGCCGCGATCAGATGACCCGCGATGTTCGGCACGACGTCCTTGAGCATCCCCACGTAGGCCGCGAGAACACCTCCCGCGACCGTCGCGAATCCTCCCGTCATGACGACCATGAGCTCCGACATCGTCATCCGACCGATGAAAGGAGCGATCATCAGTGGCGCCTCGGTCATGCCGACGAACGAGTTGGCCGCCACCGAAAGCGTCTCCGGTCCAGAAGTACGCATCGTCCGACGCATGAGCCACGCAAAGGCACCTACGATTCTCTGCATGACACCGAGGTAGTAGAGAATCGTCATCAAGGAAGAAAAGAACACGATGGTGGGCAGAACGTTGATCGCGATCGTGAACCTCTCGGTTGCGTACTCGCCAAACACGAACTCCGTGCCCCTTGCCGTGAAATCCAGCAGCGCGATCACCACGTCGTTGAGAACGCTGAAAATCATCAGCCCGGCGCGCGTCTTCAGCACGAACACCCCAAACAGCAACTGAAGCCCGATCCCCCAGATGATCGCTCGCCACGGCACGATCCGCCGATGCTTCGACAACAGCCATGCGATCCCGACCATCGCAAACAGCCCAACCAACGACATCAGGCGCTGCCCAAGCGGCACATCCATCGTACGGATACTAGCTTAGGCGATAGTGGGGGGGGATGGGGCGGGACAAATTGCCGCCGAAGGCGTCTTTTTACTCGTAGGGGACGTTGAAACGGACGCGGTAGGGGGCAATTCGGGATTCGACGTCGTCCTCGGTCATGCCGAAGTCCTCGAGCGCGTACTTGTGGCGACCGTACTTGTGCTGCTTGTTGACCTTGCGCGACGCCTCCATGGCCGAGCGGGCGTCCAGCGTGAGCTCCATCCCTGCGCTCGCGTAGATCCGTTCGACCTCGGGGATCGGATCTTTGATGAGGTCATAGTACGAAACGTCGACGAACCCCTCGTCGCCAACCCGATCTCGCGTAGCCATCGCTCGCTGCGCCATGAGCTCGATCTTGTGCAACCAGTGGCTAGCGACCTGACATGGATCAACATCGTCACTGAAAATCCCCTGAAGGTGGGTCAGCATGCTGAAGAGCGACGGGCTGGTTTTGAGCGGGTCGCGGTGGGTATGCACGACAGTCGCGTCAGGAAACACCTCGATTAGAGGATCGAAGTATTCTTGGTGGTGCGGCGTCTTGAGAACCCAGCGCGTCTCCTGTCCGACTCCGGGTCGCTGCCAGTGGAGGTACTGCATCATGCGCTTCAGCGCCTGGTACGCCGGCACGTGATTCTGCGTTTCGAGCCACTTCGAATACGAGGGCACGCGCATCATCGCTTCCGGCGTCGTCGTCAAGAACGACTGCTCGAGAAGGATCACGTCCTCCTCGGGCGCATCCGGTTCGGCGGGATGAATCGCGAAGAAGCCAGGCGACATGTACTCTAGAGCCTTGGCAGCAAACGCAGCCTGTGCGAACCGTGGGTCCTTCTTGCGCCACGCCCTCTTCTTCGGGGGCGCAGGGCTGATCGCTTCCCAGGAAGCAAGCGAGCGGATGCGAGGGTCCTGGGCGATGAGCCGATGCAACATCGTCGTCCCGGTCCGCGCCAAGCCAGCAATGATGATCGGCCCAGGGACCGGAATGTCGAGAATCTCCTGGTGCTTCTTGATCGTGTCCTGAGCGATCAGCTTGTTGACCAAGACCCCGGACATCCTTCCTCGAATGATCATGCGCCCAACCGGATGAAGCGCCGCCTCGTCGTTGGTCGAGTTGACGAGCACCCCGAGAGGCTCGAGAAACCCCTGGTCTCCGAAATCGCTCAGCCCGGTCTTTCGAATCGCATCAGAGAGCACGCCCTCCACGGTGATCGGCTGGCCGCCGATTCCGACAGCAGAGAGCGCCCTCCCCAGCCGATTGGCGGTCGCGATGGCGGTCGGTCGGTAGACTTCCACCACTAGAGCTCGGATAGCTTTACGACGCGCGTTTGCGGCTCGGGGTTGTCATCGGCACGGACCCACCGCCAACACATCGTCCCCTCGGTATGACCAACAGTATCGATCCAGTTGTCGAAGCCCTTGTTCTCGGCGGCGACCACCACTTGGACGGACCCATCGGGACGATACCGGGCCGTGTGCTTGTTCACATGGACGGGATAGTAGCGGTAGTCGAGTGACTCCATCCAATAGTTGTTGAGCTGGAAGTTCCAATGTGCGCACTCGGGCGGCATCGCCTCGATGACCAGCGCCTCGTCCTGCTCGAGCTTCCAGTAGCTATGGTAATACGCGATGTCGGGAACGCCGCCAGCTTGGTTCGACTTCTCCTGATCGAATCGCGGAAGCTCGTTGATGTGCTCCTTGAAGCCTTCCGCCCAGTTCGCAAAGAGCATCGCCGCCCCCGCGACGAGGCTGGCGGACATCTGCATGCCATCAGCGCAGTGCACTGGGTCGAAGGGGGTCGGCTTTCCATCACCGCCGATACGCTCGATCTCGAATTCGGCTAGCTTCTCGGTCTCGCGGTCCAAAAACGTCTGCCGCACGATCAGCGTGCCGGTTTCTTTCTTCATCGGCAGCCAGTTCCCGGGCTTCTCTTCGGCGCTCACGATGATTTCGAAGTTCCCGTCCTCATCGACTTCGAGCGACGATGCTTCGAGGTATCCCGACGGTGGCATCCCACGACTTTGCCCATAGTTGCCGATCTGCGTGAAGAAGCCGAGGTAGTGAACGGTGCCGCGGTTGCCTCGAATGCGATATTCGTGCTCGCCACAGATCGACGCGTTCTGATAGTGGCTGTCAGGGTGGTCAGCGCCCATCTTCGCCGTCTCGTGCACGACCCGCATCAAGACGGGCGCGAGCGGATCGTTGTGCTCGACGAAAGCCTTCAGCGCAGCCCCAGTGATGCGGCTGAGATAGCGAAACCCTTCCATCCGGTTGAGCGGGTCAGACGGCGCGTTCGGCCCCATCACTACGTTGCCTGCCATCTTGAGTGTGTCGCAGAACTGGTTCCACACGGTACCGTCCACGATTTCTTGTTCTCGTTCGCTGAGCTCGTCCGTCATAGCTTTCCTCTACAGCACGCCGTGCTCGCGCAAGAGCTCCTCGGTCTTGCTCCACAACAGTGCGCCTTTGTCCGGGTCCATCGAAGCTTCGGACGATTCCTTCACCTGCATCATGTGCATGTATGCGCCCGTTTTGCCGCCCATCTCTTCAGACACCACGAGGTAGTCCACCGGGATCGACGCCTTCTCGGGGCTTTGGAAGAACAACGCCATCACCGGCTTGAGAACCGGCCTCAGCCAAGCCGGCGCCTCGCGCGCCATGTTCGAGTTGATCGCTCCCGGGCAAAGTGCCTGTACACACACATCCGGGTCTTCGTTCCCTTCGGGATTGAGTCGCCGCGAGAGTTCCTGGAAGTAAGTCGTCAAGTGAAGCTTGCTCAACCCGTAGTACTTCACCCCGTTGGAAATGCCGTACTCGATGGGCTCGCCGAAGTGATCGAAGTCGATCGGGATCGAGCTTCGATGGGTTTCCGACGATACGAAAATCACGCGGGGCGGATCGTCGGCGCGAGAGTTGTTACCGTACACGGCATTGGGGATGACTCCGTCACGAAGAAGCCGGTTGAGCACGACGAACTTGGCCAAGTAGTTCACCGCAAACATGAGCTCGAGTCCGTGCTTGTTCTTGCGCGAGGTGGCTGGCACGACCCCTGCGTTGAACACTGCGGCATCAAGTGTAACGTTTCGGTTACGGAGCTCGTCGCAGAATCGGCCGATCGACTCGAAGTCGCTCAGGTCGACTTGGATCATTTCGACCCTATCGCTGCCACTTTCACGCTTCACGTCTTCGCCCGCTTCTGGAATCCCACTGCGGCACGCCATGATCACATGTGCGCCACGCTTCGCGAGTCGAACCGCGATGCCTTTTCCAAGACCGCTGTTCGCACCGGTAACCAGGCACGTGCGTCCGTCGAGTCTGACATCGGACGGTATCGGTGTGATGCGCGCCTCCTTGCTTCGCTGGTCGAGCAAGCCGCTCAACACCGCAGCGAAGGGGTTGTCATGGATCCTTTCGGCCATAGCGGGGGCACTCTAGAAAACCCAGACAGGCTGTCAATGTGATGTAATTCGAAGGTATTCGGACACGGCCTCCGCCAGACCTACGAAGAGCGCCCGTGAGACGAGCGCATGCCCGATCGAGACTTCATCGATGTGCGGCAACCTCACAAAAGTCGCTAGGTTCTCGAGATCGAGGTCATGGCCGGCGTTGATCCCCAGTCCTAGTTCGTGGGCATGGCGACACGCCGCTTCGTAGCGCTCGAGGGCAGTTTCGAGCGCGCCGCCGCCCTGCTCGAACGCTCGGGCGTAGGGCTCCGTATAGAGCTCCACCCGATCCGCCCCGAGCTCGGCAGCCCACTCGATCGGCGCCGGCTCAGGATCTACGAACACGCTCACCCGCACACCGACCTGGTGGAAACGTTCAATGATCTCGCGAAGTGGTGCTTTCGGGGTGCCCGGCGGCCACCCTGCTTCGCTCGTCACCTCTCCCGGACGCACGGGAACGAGGGTGCATTGGTCTGGCCGCACCCGCTCCACCAGCTTGACGAGCCCGGGGCGTAGGTCTCCTTCGATGTTGTATTCGACCCGATTTCGAACCGGTTCGAGCGCCTCGGCAATCGCATACACGTCGTCGGGCAGGATGTGTCGCTCGTCCTCACGAGGATGCACCGTGATCCCGGGCGCGCCGGCCTCGACGCACACCTCGACGGCCCTCAGAATGCTCGGAACCTCGCCGCCCCTCGAATTCCGAATCGTCGCGACCTTGTTGACGTTGACGCTAAGTCGAACCACCAGCCCAGTTTTAGCCCCGCTTGGAGCCCCTGTCAGTAGGAGCTGGCGCTGCTCTCATGAATGCGCTACAGCTAAAACTGGAACACGTTCTATTACGTCTGATAGAACTTTCCTATATCTAGTGTAATATTACAAGATGAACGTCAGTGCCAAAGCTGTAGTCCTCGAAGTGTTGTCGGCGGGAGAATCGATCGACCGCGGCACGCTACAGGTGCGCTCACTCGTGCAAGCCGCGTCGGCATTCGACATCGCAGAGAACAGCGTTCGAGTGGCGATCGTCCGCCTCCGAGCAGAGGGCCTTCTCGATTCGCCCGGTCGCGGCGAGTACCGCCTTGGTCCGAGCGCCCAAGTGGTGAACGACAAGATTCACGGTTGGCGCACTGTCTCGACGCGCGTCGGCGACTGGGATGGATCCTGGGTCGCCGTGTTCACCGCCAACCTTTCGCGCACCGATCGGCCCGCCCTTCGTCGTCGGCTCCGCGCACTCCGGTATCTCGGATTCAAAGAGCTTCGCACGGGTCTCTTCATTCGCCCGAACAATCTCAAGCCCGGCCTCGAAGGTATTCGCGATGAGCTCGTCGCGTTCGGCCTCGAGGCAAACACGTTGGTGTTCCGTCTCGAAGACCTCGGCGCCGCACAGGAGGAAGGAGCGCGGGCGCTCTGGGATAGCCCGGCGCTCGAGCAAACATACTTGCGTCTCCATGGAGACCTCACCGTGAGCCTCGACCGTCTGGAGGAGCTTCCACTAAACGATTCTGTCCGTGAGGCTTTCTTGCTCGGGCGCGAAGGCATTCGTCAGGTGGTCCTCGACCCACTCCTGCCCGAACCTCTCGTCGACGCAGACAAGCGGTCGTCCATGGTCGATGTCCTGCACGAATACTGCGACAAGGGCCTCAATCTCTGGACTCGCTTCCTCCATCTCGACTAGAAAAGGAATTCCCCTATGCTCCGCCCCACATGAACTCGGCGGATTTCACGTTCCAAACGGTCGACGGGGCCCAACTCCACGTCAGCGCGTGGACGATCGACAACCCGAAAGCGGTCGTCCAGGTGATTCACGGCATGGCGGAGCACGGCTCCCGATATGCGCGCCTGGCCCAAGCGCTAGGTGACGCAGGCTACAACACGTACGCCCATGATCATCGCGGCCACGGCAAAAGCATTCGCGAAGGCGAGCCTCCCGGCCACATGGCCGACGAAGACTCGTGGAACCGGATCGTCGAGGATGCCCACGGCGTCAATCGCGAGATCGCCAAGCGCCACCCCAACCTGCCGATCATCGTCCTTGGGCACTCGATGGGCTCGTTCGTGCTTCAACAGCTTCTCTTCGAGCATCCAACTGACATGATCGCCTCATGTCTTTCTGCGTCGAACGGGAAGCCTCCGCCGATCGCCGCACTCGGCAAACTGATCGCCCGCATCGCACGGCTTCGAGTGGGGAAGCGCAATCCGAGCCCCGTGATGCAAAAACTGACGTTCGAGGAGTACAACAAGCCGTTCGCGCCCAATCGGACGGCCTTCGATTGGCTGTCGCGTGACGACGACGAGGTCGACATCTACGTCGCCGATCCACTCCTTGGGTTCGCCGTGTCGACACAGACGTGGATCGACATGCTCGACGCGCTCAGCCGCATCGCCAACCCGAAGAACATTTCCAAAGTGCCGAAGGGCATGCCGATCTACCTGTTTGCCGGCACCGAAGACCCAGTCGGCAACAAGGGCAAGGGGATGCGCAACCTCTACGACGCCTACAAACGCGCAGGTATCTTCGACGTCCGCCTCAAGCTATATGAGGACGCGCGACACGAGACGCTCAACGAAACCAACAGGCAAGAGGTCACCCACGACTTCATCGCGTGGTGCGACGAAGTCATCGCTACCGATGCCTAGCACTCACGCTTAGGCCCTACCTACTCGAGTAGAGCGGTCCTTCGACTTTGCCCGTGACCAATGCCTTTGTCTCGGGCGTCACGCGACATCGCCACAGCGCGCTTTGTGAGCCGATCGACTCGGCACCCTCGTACTGGTTGAAGCCCTCGAACACCGCTTCAACCAGAAACCCTGCATCGCTTAGGACCCGCTGCTTTTGCAGACCCCGTTCGCTCGCGCGGCGGCTGTGCCCAAAGCAGACATAGAGCCGTCCGTCCGGCTTGAGCAGGTCGATCGCTCGGCTGATGAAGAGCCGAAAGCCTTCAACGGCGTAAGGCGGATCGGTAAACACAGCGCCAAAGCGACCCCACATCGACCGAGGCATGGGCTTGCGCAGGTCGTGCTCGATCGTCTCGAGCTCCCAACCGCGTGCTTCGGCGGCGCCGTCCAGTATCTTCAGAATGTCTGGATCGGTATCGACGACCGTCACCCGACGCCCCGCGCCGGCGAGCTGCACCGCGGCGCTCGTGAGATCATCATCCCCCAAAAATATCAGCCCGCGTTGGTGCTCCCCCGCCTCGACCAAGAACTTCGCTCGACGGAGCGCCGTATCGGTCGTCACATAGACCTGGTCGAGCGCGCGTTTCGGATCGTGTCGCCTAGCGCCGAGCTCCTCGTAAGCCTGCCGCCACGACGTCGTGCCCTCTTCCCTACTGCTTCGCGCGACGAGCTCTCGGGCCAACGCCGCAAGTCCACGCTCCGAGCATCGAACGCCATCGGCGCTCTGCTCGAACCATTTCGGATACCGCTCCGTCACTTCGCGCACGACCGACGTGCTTTCGCCGGCGGCGCGAACCACCTCATCCTGAGTGAGCGACCGACCGTCGCCGAGTGCCCTGAGGATGCGGAACGCCCCTTCGTACACGTGGACTACTTGTCGCGGAACACGATCATGCCGTGCGTGAGATCGTACGGTGACAAGGCAACAGTGACGCGATCACCGAGGATCACACGGATCCTAAACTTTCGCATTCGCCCGCAAAGCTGCGCCCGAACGGCTGCGCCCGAATCGGCAGTCACCTCGAACTGACCCCCTGCATAGACCTGACTCACCACGCCGTTCAGCTTGACATGGTCATCGCGCTTGTCGTTCTGTTCGAAATTGCGTTCGAATCGCTTCCTTCTTCCTCTGGGCCGTCTTTTCGCCACTCAATCTCCTTTGGGGGCAACTTAAGTCTTCGATCCTAGGGCCGCCACTTTGGAGGCGGGAACGTATCTATATTGATACAGATAGCGTATCCGCTTTTTGTAGCACCCCCCATGGAAAAGTCAGCCAGAAGGCATCATGGTGACTAGTCCGGTGCTCCAACGACATCCAGACGATAGTTGGGTGCTTGCAGCACCCCTGAAGGTCAGCCCCCGGACGCGTCGGGTGCTCCTCGCTCTGGCGGACGCGATCATGCCGACGAGCCCGCGATCGGAGACGACCCTCGAGGACGTCACCCGTCACGCGCTCGTGTGTCTTCAGTACATGCCCCGGTCTTCGGCCCTGCTGTTTCTCGTCGGGATGCGATTGCTGAACTGGGCGCCGCTGTGGCGCTTCCGAGGGCTTCGTCCGCTAACCCGGCTGAGTCGAGAGCAAGCGCGGCGTCATTTAGTTGCGGTGACGCAAAGTCGTTGGCTCCCGATTCGACTGTCGATGTACGGCCCGCTCGGGCTCTTCATGTCGAACTACTTCGACCAGGACTACGCGCACCGCGCGATCGGCTACGACCCTGTGCCGTTCGTCGAAGAACGGATCGAGCTCCGCCGAAAATGGGTTGAAGGCGAGGAGCCGACGGCAGACGAAGAGATCCATCATCTCCGGGTGGCGCCGCCGTGAGCTTTCTCGCGCACCGAGACTACCGCAACGATCAGACCTTCGACGCCGAGGTCGTCGTGGTGGGCACGGGAGCCGGCGGAGCGGTCGTGGGTGCAGAGCTCGCAGAAGCGGGCCGTGACGTCTTGTTCGTAGAAGAGGGTGGCTATCATCCGACCTCGAGCCTCAATCCATACCTTACCGAGTCGATCCCGCGGCTCTACAGGGATGCGGGAGGCACGATCATCATGGGGCGACCCCCGATTCCGTACGCCGAGGGGCGATGCGTCGGAGGAAGCACGCTCATCAACGGCGGGATGACTTGGCGTCCACCCGAACGCGTGTTGACGGAATGGGAAAGCCTTGCGGGGCAGCCAGACCTCGGCCCCAAGGCGTTGGAGCCATTGTTCGAACGGGTGGAGGAGCGGATTCACGCGAAGCCGCAGCACCCTGCGTCGGTCGGCGAAGACAGTCGCCTTCTCGAAGAGGGGGCACGACGACTCGGATGGCGATACGAGCACAACCGAAGAGCGCAGGACCGATGTGTCGGCTCGAACCAATGCCTCACGGGGTGCCCGACCGGTGCGAAGCAATCGACCCTTCTCAATTACATGCCGCGTGCGCTGTCTTTCGGGGCGCATTGCCTGACCGAAGTACGGATTCGGAAGCTCTGGATCGAGGACGGCCGCTGCGTCGGAGTGATCGGTAAGGCGGTGAACCCGCGGACGCGCCAGTGCGATATCGACGTGCGTGTGCGGAGCAAAGCAGTCGTCGTGTCGTGTGGCGCCATTCAGACGCCCTATTTGCTACTCGGGCATCGACTTGGACGTCCGAGTCGCCAGCTCGGGAAGAACTTCCTCTGCCACCCGAACGCGAAGGTCATCGGCATCTATCCTTTCGACATCCATGCGTGGCAGGGCGTGAGCCAGGGTGGGCAGATCCGAGAGTTCCTCGACGAGGGCATCATCATGGCCGAGAACGCAGTCCCACCGGGGACCGCTGCCGCCCAGATCCCTTTCCTCGGTGAAGAAGCCCTCGAGCTGATGAAGCAATACAACGGAATGGTGATGACCGGCGTGTTGGTCGAGGACTCGCACGCGGGCACGGTCACGCGCAGCTTCGATGCACCGCTCGCCAAGTACACAATTAATACGTACGACCACGAACGGTTCTTGCGGGGGGTTCGCCGGCTCGCGACCCTGCACTTCGAGATGGGGGCAAAGCAGGTCATCCTACCCTTCAGCAACATGCACACGGTAAGCTCGGTCGATGACCTCGATCGGATCGAGCGTACGCAGCGGTCGCGAAGCACCATCGAGCTGTTCACCGTGCACTTGATGGGCACCTGCCGCATGGGAGGCAATCGACGCACTTCTGTCGTGAATCTCAAGGGTGAGCTTTGGGACCTTCCCGGATGCTACGTGGCCGACGCGAGCCTCTTCCCAACGGCAGTTGGCGTAAACCCACAGGTCGCGATCATGGCGCTCGCCACCATGGTGGCGCAGCGGCTCGACCTTCCGAATTGACAAGGAACGGGCTTTTGCGCACAAGCTATCGGTCCGATGCTCGATCTTCCTCGCTTGCAACGCATTCGACTCATGCAGCGCCCGATCGGGCAAATCGCGTTCGCGGCCGCGGTGCTGGCACCGAACTATAACTTCCTGCCAGGCATCGAAGTCGAGATCGAGGGTCTCGATCGGATCCCGCGCGAGCCCGTCATTTTCGCGATGAACCACACCGATCGGTTCAACTACTTCCCGTTCATGTACAGGCTATGGCGACAAGAGAGCCGATACATGACCGTTTGGGTAAAGGGAAAGTACTACGAGACCGCCGCCACCGGTATGTTCATGGAGCTCACCAGCAACATCCCGACGGTGTCCCGCGGCTACATCATCACCAAGGACTTCACGCTCACCATGGGGCGGCGGCCGACCGAAGCCGAGTACTACACGCTGCGCGCCCGGGTGAATGCCGAAGCCGACCCCGATTCGGATCCGAGCTCGGTCGATGTCTCGCAGATCTCCCAAAACCTGCTCCTCACGAAGCGCGACATCCTGGGTGTGCAATTCGACCCGAACCGAGAGCCTTACGCACGCGGCATCAACAATGTGTTTGCAGCGATGATGCGCGAGTTCGTCAAGCTCAACGAGCGATCGTTCGACCTCGGACTCGACCTGTTGGTGTTCCCGCAGGGGACCCGTTCGGTTCGTCTCCTGCCGGGCCGCATAGGCATGATGGAGATCGCGCTTCGCTACAAAAAGACGATCGTGCCCATCGGCTGCAACGGATGCGATCTGGTCTACCAGGGCTCCTTGCCGATCGCCAAGAAGGGCAAAGTGGTCTACCGTGTCGGAGAGCCAATTTGCTACGACGAGCTGTCCGAGTTTCACATCGACGAGCCCTTCGATCCCTTCTCGGCGGAGGCCGAGCACAAACACCGCGACAAGTTTCAGGGTGCCGTAGATCTGGTCATGAATCGTATCAACGATCTGGTCGACCCGGAGTATCAGTTCAGCGACGACTTGAAGAGCACCGGTGTCCGGGGAACCTCGCGATTCATCTAGCGTATGCTAGAGCAGCCCGATGAATGCGCTCGAGGTCTTGCGCGATGCAGCCGAACCAAAGCTTGTCGTTGCAATCATTGGAGGTGCTGTCGCAGGGTCCGAGGCCGCCGCTGCGTGTGCCGCGCGCGGGGCGATTGCGGTCGTGTTCGAGCAGGGCAACCGGCCATACGGAAAAATCGAAGACGGCCTTCCACGCTGGCACGTGAAGCTCCGCGACAAGGAGTATAAGAAGATCGACAAGAACCTCGGTAGGGACGATGTGATCTTCGTCCCGAGCACGAAGATCGGCGCCGACCTGCCTTGGCAAGGGCTCTATGGCGATGTGGGCTTCAGCGCGATCGTGCTTGCCAATGGCGCATGGAATGACCGAGGGCTGCCCATCGAAGGAGCAGACGCTTATGATGGACGCGGCCTCGTCTACCAGAACCCGTTCGTCTACTGGTTCAACCACTACGAAGACGAGGGCTACGACGGCCCGGTCTACGAGGTGCCGGACGGCACGATGATCGTAGGCGGCGGGTTGGCCTCGATCGACGTGGTGAAGATCGTCAACCTCGAGCTCTACGCGCGGGCTCTTCGCGAGCGCGGCCTCGAGGTGGACATCGTCGAGATGGAAGTCAAAGGGATCCCCCGCATCCTCGAAGCCCACGGCATCACCGCGGAAGAGCTCGGCATCGAGGGCTGCACCCTCTACTACCGACGCAGTAAAGAGGACATGCCACTCGCAAGTGCCGACAACCCGACCCCGAAACAACTGCAAAAGCTCAGGGCCGCGCGCGTCAAGATCATGGATCGCGTCATCCGTAAGTACTTGGTGAAGTTCGAGGCACTGAGCCGACCCGTCGAGACCATCGTCGAGGGAGACAGGCTCGTCGGGATCCGGTTTCAGAAGACCGAGATGATCGACGGCCGCGTCAAGGGCCTCGAAGGCACCGAGTTCGACGTTCGAAGCCCGATGATCATCAGCTCGATCGGCAGCATCCCCAAACCGATCGAAGGCATCCCAACCAAGGGCGAGCTCTATCACTTCAAAAACTGGGATACGGGCGAGCTGCACGAGCTCCCAGGCGTATTCGGCCTCGGCAACGTCCTCACCGGCAAAGGCAACATCAAAGACAGCCGCGTAAACGCGATCGAGATCATCGAAAAGGTGGTCGCCGCGTATCTCGGAGTCGGCGACGAGCCGGACGAGGTTCCGGGCAGCACTTCAGCACGAGCCGAGGCAGTCGCGGAAGGAGCGAGCGCGGGAACCCCGATGACGGTCGAGGCCATGAAGTCCCTGGCCGCTCGAATCGACAAACGCCACACCGAGATAAGCTATCGAGACTACGTCAGTTGGATCGCCGCTCATCGGTAGTGCCCGCTACCACGGGAGCTGCTCGCCGCTCTGATGGAGGAACGTGCCGGAGCTCTCCATCGTCAGCTCGTCGAGCCGTTCGATGAGGCCGGCGGCCGAGGTTGCGGCATCGATGTTGCCGGAGCCATGGGTCATCTCGGTTTGCACCCAACCCGGGTGAAGAATGGCAACCGCGATGCCGCGCGGACGCAGATCGAGTGCGAGCGAGCGACCCGCAATGTTGAGCGCAGCCTTCGACATTCGGTATCCATAGCTACCGCCCGACGTGTTGTCGCCGATCGATCCCATGCGGCTCGTGAGCAGCCCGATCTTGCCGCCGGGCTCGAGGCAGGGCAGCAGCGTGACCGCCGTGCTCAAAGCACCCAGCGCGTTCACCTCGAATTGCTCTCGCACGACAGCGGCGTCGAAACCGTCGAGGTCGACGCGTTTGAGGATCCCGGCGACGATGACCAAGAGATCGAGTGCGCCGTCTCCGAGCTTGTCGGCGAGTGCCTTCACGGTCTCGGGTGCGGTGACATCAACCCCCTCGCGGATCTCGATGCCCGGGACGACTTCGAGCTCTGCGGACGACCGACGGCAGGCGGCAAAGACTCGATCGCCGCGACCGGCCAACTGGCGGCAGAGCTCGAGCCCGATTCCGCGGTTCGCACCGATGATGAGCGCACGTGTCATGGAGCACCTCCTGGTTAGTTCAGCGCGCGGCTACGGACGTAGTGGCCGTTCTCGAAAGTATCGAAGAAGTCGCCGAGCAACGGGTGCTCGATCGGCGACCCAAGCGCATCCTCTTCGAGATTTCGCTCCGCAACATACGTCTCGTGAAATGCACCGGCCACCAACACCCGGTACCACGGCACATCTTTGGGAGGTCGACTCTTCGCTACTTGCTCGTACCACTCATCACTCAACGAGAATACAGGGTCCACATCGATGACGACGCCCCGATAGTCGAACAGCGTGTGATGAACGACCTGCCCGATGCCGTATTTGGGTTTGATGAGGATCATTGGCTTGCCGGGATCTCTACCTCCCCAGGCTCCGGGAGTCCAGTATGCTGGCCAACTAGCCCCACTGCTTGCCGAGTGCGTCGAGGCCGGCGGCACCCAAGTCATCAGGTGTCATCGCAACTTGAAGCTCGACGGCCGCGTTGAAGCTCAGAAACCACGGTTCGGCAAGCGACGGTGAATCGTTGCCACGGAGGGCTCAGGCCGATAAGGTGCGGCCGACTTGGAGTTTGGATGAAGAAGATAGGATTTGCGTTGGCGTTTGTGGGCTTGTTCTGCGTGCTCGCCTCTTCGGCATCCGCGCAAGAACGGCGCGTCCAGCTTCGTTTTCAAGGCGGCGTCGATCTCGGCGTTCCGATCTTCCTCGATGTCGACCGGAGCATCGTCAAGCCCGGCGCGAGTATCGAGGCCTGGGGCGGCTTTGACATCGGTTGGGTTGTCTTCGACTTCGGTCTCGGACTGATGTGGAACACGATCAAGACCGACAACATCCCCGAGGTCATGGGGGACGGCCTAGGCAACCAGCCCCTCATCCGCTGGCACTTCTCCCCCGGCATCCGCCTGCAAGTACCCACGATTGACGCCGTCCTCCCCTACCTCACCGGCCGCTTCGACGCGAACCTGTGGCAACTCGAAGTACTAGGCACCGATTGCGGCTGGTACTACTGCAACGGCGAAGGCAACTTCCAATTCGCCCCCGGCTTCACCGGCAAAGCCGGCCTAGGCATCCGCCTAAAAGGCCCATGGTTCCTCGACGTCGGCATGAAGTACTCCCTGAGCGGTAAAGGCAATTTCTTCGAGCGCACCCAATGGTGGCTCGAACCATTCATCGGCTTCCTGTTCCGCGGGGACAGCGACAGGTTCGACGGGGTTGGGTACTAGGAAGCCGCGGGCAGCAACGCCCAGAGAATCGCCCCGCCGAGCGCGATTCCGAATAGGCACCACGCGCGCACGACGATCGGCGGGCGCTCCATGCCCCATTTCACGAGCGCTCTGAAGCGGCGTAGGCCTATCATGGGAAGCGAAACCCCTGCGAAGACGGTGAGGGCGCCGAAGATGTGAAGGAACACCGGCGCACGCGATGCGGGTGCGGCGAACCAAAGGGCGACGCCGAACACCAAACGGAGCGCCGCCGCGACCCAGAGGCCTTTTTGGTTGGCCCATCGTGTCGCAAAGGCGGCGATGCGGGTCGGCACCAGCACACCCCACGTACACATCAACAAGACGAAAGCGGCGAAGATCCCAGCGACTTCGACGGCGAGCTCCATACGTCCTTACGGGAGCTCGTCGCTCAGACCAGGCATCTGAGCTTGCGCTGGTTCGCTGCGCTCGAGGGATCGTTCGATTTGATCGGAGGCGCGGGCGACGGCGTGCATGTGGACCTGCAAGTCGTCGGCGGTGAGCTCGTCGAGGAGGACAGTGTGGCGCACTACATAGACATCGCTGTCGAGGCAAAGGGCGCCTACGGCAAGATTGAAG
>CAXMND010000009.1:0-34248 GCA_964194675.1 uncultured Coxiellaceae bacterium
TAGAGCGTGCCGAAGGCGCCAGCCGAAAAGCCTCCGAACATCGCGACGATCTGGTCGGGCCGGTAGCCGTCGCCGCCCTCTTCGTCGAGGAGTGTCCACAAAACGTCCCGGGTGTACTGAACGGCCGCACGAACGTTGATCGCGCCGAACCGATGCACGGTGATGCTATCGAACTCGCTCGTCTCACCCCCGCCGATGAACACGTCCTGGTTGCAGTAGGGGAGATAGACTTTTGTCCAGCTGGCAAACGGGTTTGTGCTTGGGTCATTCGACATGATGCCCGTCTCAAGCGCCACGTCGGTCAGCGCCTCGAAGAGGTCGTCCGAGCGGCTGGCACAGTCATCCCCGAACACACAGACTCCCCCTCCTTGCATCGCAATCAAGATTTTATCGAGAGGCTCGCCCTCGGGTGCCAGCCGGATCTGAAACGCGAAGGGGCTTCCGTCGCCGCATCGCGTGCCGTAGGTCTCCTCGTCCAGGATGACCTGCGCGTATTGCCCACGGGGAAGATCTGCGTCCGCGTTGGTTGGCCCGCACGCTATGGCGAGCGGTGCCGTGTCGGCATGTACCGTGGCGGTCATGCAGTCGACCTGGTGCATCGCGCGCGCGATGTACCCCGCCGATCGATTTGTCCGACCTCTTCCCCTTCCGTATGCTGCAAGCGTGCTTCGGTTTGCGAGCGTGCTGGTAGCGTCGAGTATGCTCGCGAGTGGAGCCTTGGCGCAGGCGACTCCTGAGCCCGAAACCAAGCCGCTCGTGACGCCTCCAAAGCTCGTTCGCTTCGTCGAAGCCACTTACCCCGAAGGCCAAAAAGAGGAACCCGGGGAGCCCGACGAGGTTACGGTCGAGCTCCTCCTCACCATCGACAAAGACGGATCAGTGACGGAGGCGTCGGTCGCGAAGTCAGGAGGCGAGGCGTTCGATGCGGCGGCGCTCGCGGCGGCTCGGCAGTTTCTATTCGAGCCGGCGCGCCAGGACTGGGAGCCTCTCGCGTCACGAATTCGCTATCGCTACGTTTTCGAGCTGAAAGCGCCTCCGGTCGAGCTCAACCAGGGCTGGCTTTCGGGCGCGGTCCTTCTCGCCGAAGACGATAGCCCTGCCGGGCGTGTGGGCGTCGAGATTCTCAACGAAGACGGCGAGCTGGTGCGTGACTTGGTGGCCGGCCCCGACGGCGCGTTCGTGGTGACCGACCTTCCACCGGGCAAGTACAAGATCAACGTCCTCGGCGCCGAGTTCGGAGACCTCAGCGTCGAAGAAGACATCGCGGCCGGTCAGGTAACCGAGGTCATCTATCGGCTCGGTCGCGCCAAGAAGAAGGCCTACGGCGGCTTTGGCGAGACAGCGGTCGTCGACGCGCCCCCGCGTGAGGTCGTGAGGCGCACGATCGACAAAGACGAGCTCACGCGAATCCCCGGCACGCGAGGTGATGCCCTCCGTGCCGTCGAGTTGCTTCCGGGCGTTGCGCGCGCCCCCTTCGGGCTCGGGTTGCTGATCGTCCGTGGGTCGGCTCCCAACGATAGCGAATCGTTCATCGATGGGATCCCCGTGCCGTTGATCTACCACTTCGGTGGCATTACCAGCGTCTACAACTCGTACCTGCTCGAGCAGATCGACTTCTATCCCGGCAACTTCTCCGTGCGCTACGGCCGGCGAACCGGCGGTATCCTTGAAGTCACCACCCGCGATCCCGCCACCGACAAGATCCACGGTGTCGCTGAGTTCTCCTTCATCGACACCTTCATCACCGCCGAAGGTCCGATCGGCGACAAAGTCAGCATTTCCGGTGGCCTCCGACGCAGCTTGATCGATTTGGTTTTTCCGCTGCTCATCCCCGACGACTCCGACATCGGCGTGCGGCAAGCCCCCGTCTACATCGATTACCAGTTCAAGCTGGTCTACCGACCTACCAAGAGAGATCGCCTACGCATCTCGGCATACGGGTCCAACGACCGGCTCGCGCTCTTGTTCGAAGAGACGGTTGGCGACGACCCGAGCATTAGAGGCGAAGGCGAGGTCAACACCAGCTTCTACAACAATCAGATCGACTGGACGCGTCGCATCAGCGAAAAAACCGAGCAGGATATCTCGTTCAGCGTCGGTCCCACCAAAGTCAGCTTCGGGCTTGGGAACGATTTCCGGCTTGATGCGAATCTGCTGCAAACCTACTCCCGGATGGAGTGGCGCTACCAGATGACCGAGAAGGTTCGGCTGATCGCAGGAGCCGATCTTTCGCTCACGCCGGTGGACCTCATCTACATCGGTCCGCCGATCAGGGCCTCCGAGGGCGCGGGGAGCCAGCAGGGCTCACTCGCTACCGAAGACTTGATCTTGGCGGACGTCAATTCGATCGTGTTTCGGCCCGGACTCTATGTCGAATCGGGTCTCAACGTCGGGGAATTCACGCTTCTGGTTCTGGGTCTTCGCATGGACTTCTTCAGCGAGATCACCGGATACGTGTTCGATCCACGCGTCACCACCATCTTCACCGTGCGCCGGGACATGCGCGTGAAGCTCGGTGTCGGCATCTACAGTCAGCCGCCCGAGTTCCAAGAGTCGGACTCGAGCATTGGAAATCCGAATCTCGACCCGATTCACTCGGTGCACGTCGGCGCGGGCTGGGAGTACGACGCATTCCCCGGCGGTCGGTTCGCAGTCGAGGGATTCTACAAGTACCTCTGGGACCGAGCCATTCCCACGCCGAACGGGGAGGCACCGTTTTTCATCACTCAGGGCATCGGGCGCATCTATGGCGCCGAGTTCAGCGTCAACATTCGACCCGCCACAGGCCGCAAGTACTTCGGCTACCTCTCGTACACCCTTTCACGAAGCGAGCGAAAAGACGGCCCCCTCGAGGACTGGCGTTTGTTCGACTTCGACCAGACGCACATCCTCACCGCGGCGTTCGTGTACAAGTTCCCGCGCAACTGGGAAATTGGCGGCACCTTCCGACTCGTCAGTGGCAACCCCAACACCCCCGTCATCGGGTCCGTGTACGACGCGCTCACCGATGTCTACATCCCGATCGACGGCCGTGTGAACAGCCTGCGCAACCCGCTCTTTCACCAAGTCGATGTACGGATTCAAAAAGAGTGGCTCCTCGACAAGTGGAAATTGGCGCTCTTTCTCGACATCCGGAACGCCTATAATCGGCAGAACCAGGAGGGTCTCGTCTACAACTACGACTTCAGCCAGAGCACTCCACTCCTCGGCCTTCCGATCATCCCGTCCTTGGGTTTGAGGGGGACGCTGTGAAGCGCTGGTTCGCGCTTGCGCTGTGTATTCTGGCCGCGTGCAGCGAGTCCTTCCTTCCGGCCTCCGCCGTCGTCGATCTCCGCGTCGTCGGAGCGCTCGTCGAGGTCGAAGGCAAACCCGGCAGAGCCAATCCGGACCCCGGCGACATGATCCAAGTGTCAAACCTCGTGATCGACCGTGGCCACCCTCCATCGACGGAGCCCGCCCCGCTGAGCCCGCCGCCTTTGCAGTGGTCCCTCGTCCCCTGCGTTCCGGAACCGACCGTCCTGGCTTTGCCGATCTGCCGTAACGTGCTCCCCTGCGAAGGCTGCGAGGCCACCCCGCCCGAGGATCCATTGGACCTCCCCATCGTGCGGTTTCAGGTGCCGAGCGCGGCGGAGCTAGAAGCTGCCGAGGCCACGAGCGTGGTGTTGCAGGGCGCGATTTGCGCAAACGGGGCGCCGGCCGGGCTCGACGCGATCATTGCCTTCGTGACGGGCGAGACCGATGTTCTCGAGCCTTGTGAGGATCCCAACAACGAGGGCCGATTCATCAGCGTCCCAATCTTGATCGAGCAGAACCCCGCCGACCCGAATCTCAACCCGACCATCGCCGACATCACTCTCGATGGCAAACCGTGGCCCCCACCCTTCGACCAAGGCGTGGATCGAGACATCCCGGACACAGGTTGCGCGAGCTTCGTCGATGATGACTCGGAGCTGCCCCGGCCCGGCGGCCCCGTGTCGATCATTGAGCTCACGGCGACCGGCGATAGCTTCCAGGAGTACACGGTTGGGGACATGACCCTCACCGAGGAGATGCAGGTGAGCTGGCTTGCGGACGGCGGCGGCTTCGAGTTCAGTTTTTCGTTCATTACCGCCCCCGCGCGCACCGCGACCATTCAGTGGGCGCCTCCAAGCTTCGCGAATCCAGGGGGCAGTTTGGTGCGTTTCAACTTCTTGATGCGCGACGGTCGGGGCGGGATCAACTGGGTCGATCGAGGGCTTTGCGTGCTTCCCTGATTTCCGCCCTAAGTGTCGGTCTTCCCCGAGTTTTTGACGCTCGTTGACACGGCTCGGCCCCCTGCCTAGTCTGATGGATCGCGATGGTTGAACGCATCGGAACCTGTCGCGTTCTTGGCGAAATCGGCAGTGGTGGCATGGCGGTCGTCTATGAGGCGATTCAAGAGCCACTCAATCGTCGAGTTGCGATCAAAGCGCTGAAACCATCGATCGCGATCGACAGCCAGTTCGCCGAGCGGTTCGAGCGCGAGGCCCACTTCATGGCGTCGCTCCAGCACGAGAACATCCTGCACGTCATCGACTTCCTCAAGGACGGCCGCTCGATGTTCATCATCATGGAGTACGTCGACGGGAGCGATCTCTACGACCTCCTCGAGCGTTCACCGCGGCTTCCGTCCGACATCGCGGCGATCATCACGCTGCAACTCGCGCGCGGCCTCGACTACGCGCACTTCCGCGGCATCATCCATCGCGACATCAAACCGGCGAACATCATGGTATCGATGCAGGGTGACGTGAAGCTGATGGACTTCGGGATCGCCAGACACGAGCACTTCGGGGATCTCACCGAAACGGGTACCGGGCTTGGCACGCCGAGCTACATGAGCCCGGAGCAGATTCTCGGAGACAAGCTCGATTTCCGAAGTGACATCTTCTCGGTCGGCATCGTTCTCTATCAGATGCTGACCGGCCGAAAGCCTTTCGTCGAAGACGACTCGCGCACCGTCATGCAGAAGATTCGGCTAGATCGCTACGAGCCCTGCAAGAAGCTTGGTGTCGATGTGCCCCGTAAACTCGAGCGGATCATGGCGCGCTGTCTTCAGAAAATGCCGGCCAATCGCTATCCGACCACACAAGCTCTGATCGACGAACTCATGGAGTTTGTCGCGCCCCGGGTTCCGATGAATCACAACGCGCGGCTCGTCATATTCCTTCACGAGATCGGGATTTTGACCGGCGATCAAACCGATGAAGTCCTTTCGGCGGTAGCCCCGTATGTTCTTCGAAGCAGCCGCCGTGACGGTGGTTTCCTGTCTGGAATTGCGAAGAAACAGGCGTGGGTGTTGCTCGCGCTTCTGGTGTCCGGGCTCACGGTCCAGGCGGCGAGCGGCCGCTGGTCGGGCCCCGCCGTCGGTGGCGGCCCGGGCTTCGTCAACCCAGCCAACGCGGGCTACCTCAAGGTGAGCGCAGATCCATGGGCACACATCGATGTCGATGGAGAGCGTGTGCTCACCACGCCGGCAGCGCGGGCCATTGCACTCAAACCTGGCCGACATTACGTGAAGTACATCAATCCGTACTTTGTGCCGGTCGAGCACGAGATCCTCATCGAAGCCGGAAACACCGTCCACGACCGGGCGAAGTTGACGGAGCAGGCCACGACGGCCGAAGGGAATGGGTCGCCGTGAGAGCTGTGCCTTTTCTGATGGGCGTCCTGGTCTTGTTGGTCTCGTTGGCCTTGGCATCGAAGGCGTCGACTGCGGGCGCGCAGGCCGTTTACACGCATCCGGTTCAGGAGGGTGACACGCTTGCATCGATTGCCGAGCGTTACTACGGCGATCCCACACGTGAAGGCGTGCTCCGGGAGGCCAATCGCATGCGGGGCGGCGATGCCGGTGGGCTTCTTCCGGGGAGCTGGCTCTTCATCCCGACCGTGGCGTTCTATCAGGTGCGCGAAGACGACACCTGGAAGTCGATTGCCGCCAAGCTCTACGGGAACGAGAGTCGGGCGAGCACGTTGGTCGAGGCCAACGACGCGGCCCGTCGCGCCGAGCCTCATGAGGGTGCAGAGCTGTTAGTGCCCTACCCATTGCGCCACGTCGTGGCCCCTGGCGAGACCCTCGCAAAGATTGCGAAGCTCTACATGGGAGATGACAGCCAGGCGCTGAGACGTCTGCGTCGATTCAACGCCGGCGCGCGAATCGAACGCGGCCGGGTCATATTGGTTCCGTTGTTCGATCTGCGGCTCGCTGGGGAAGGTCGTAGCGAGGCGAGTGGGGCGTTTGCGCAGGCAGCCGGAAGCGGCGCATCTCGCGAGGTTCAACAAGAGGTTGAAAGCATGCTTCCCGATTTGATCAAGCATGTGCAGAGGGGGCGGTTCGAAGAGGCCGTCTCGCTGGGGAATCGGATGCTCGGCACGCGGCGCCTGACCTCTTCGCAGACCGTTACCATCCAAAAAGAGCTCGCGGTCGCCTACGTTGCGCTCGAGCGCGCCGACCTCGCTGAGACCTCTTTCCGAACAGCGCTCGCACTTCAACCGAACCTGGAACTAGACAGCGTGCGTACCTCGCCGCGAGTGCTCGAAGTATTCAACCGAGCGAAGCAAGCGGTAGTTCCGTAGGCGCCCCACCGCCCTAGGCGGCGTGGTTGCCCCCACGCTATCGCCTACTTCCTCTTTTTGATCTTCTTGGGGCGGTATTTGGCCGGCCTGTCGTCCGGCTTGCTCTTGGTCACGGCCGCGGCTTCGGGACCCGGGTCGAGGGCCCACTCGGGAAGCGGGACGTCTCCAAACTCGGCCGCACGCTTCTTGAGGTGCAGGTAGGCGATGATGCACATCGGAATCATGGCGAGCGAGATCAGCTGTGAAGTCGAAAAGCCAAACGCGAAGCCCCGCTCCGGGTCGTCGCGGAGGTACTCGACGAGAAATCGCCAAATCGCGTAGAGACCGGCGAAGGACAGAAGGACCTGCCCGCGGAACTTACGGTGGAGGAGTAACCACACCGAAAAGCCGAACAGCAAGAGTCCCGCAATTGATTCGTAGATCTGCGTGGGATGAACGGGCAGCGAGGCAACGCGATCGACCATCTCGGCCGGGTAGAGTTCCAGATGGCGCTGGTATGCGGGAGAGCCCGCGATCGTCGCGTCGCACGCAAACACCGGAAACGAGTCGGCGTCCCACTTCGGAAACGTGCCGGCTCGTGCGAGCCAGCCGGGTACGTCGGGGCCGAGGGGGCGGCCGTAGTCACATCCGTACAGATAGCAGCCGACGCGCGTCATCATGAGACCCGATCCGAGGGTGGGGACGGCGAGGTCGGCAAACGGGAGAAGGGGGATCTTCTTCATTCGCCAAAACGCCCAGGCTGTCAGAAAGCCACCGAGGAAACCACCATAGGCGACCAAGCCGCCCGATCGGAGGTCAAACCATGACGCGACGCTGGTGAACGAATCGAGATTGGTGAAGACGTAGAGCAGTCGGGCGCCGACGATGGCGCCGACTGCGGTCCAGGTGAAGCAGCTCGCGAGGAGATCGCGGTTGAAGTTTTCAACTCGCTTCCCCATGTACATGATGAAGTACCAACCAAAGAGGAGGCTGCTTCCCAACATGACTCCGTAGGAGTAGATCGGGATTGCCTCCCACGGCGTGGGGATACTGAAGAGTACCGGATGCATCGGGCGGAATCTCGCCGGGTTCTCGGGGGGCGTCAAGTGGATTGGTTCTTGCGGTAATGAGCGAGCTACGCGTTCAAGAAGGTGATGACTCGGTGACGTTCGAAGTTCGCGTAGCCCCGCGAGCGAGCCGAAACGCGATTGCCGGCGTCCACGAAGGTGCGCTCAAGGTCTCGCTCACCGCACCGCCTGTCGAAGGCGCCGCCAACGAAGCGCTGAGAAAGCTGTTCGCCAAAGCGCTGGGCGTACCGAAGTCCAACATCGAAATCATCCGAGGCGAACGTGCCCGCAACAAGGTCTTACGAATCAGAGGCGTGAGCCGCGAAGCCCTGAGGTTTTAGAGGGGGCCGAGTTCATGCTCGTTTCGTGCTCGACCACGAAGACGCAGCCGTGCACGAAGACCACGGCGCGTAGTCAATTAACTGTTACTCGGCGCAACAGCCACCGATCGTTTTCGCGGCGGAGGTCGAACACCGTGTTGGCGAGGCCCTCGTTAGTCCGGAGCCGGAGTGCGATGCGGGCGCGCGCGCCGTCGAGCGAGATGTTCTCTTGAATCAAATGAAGCTTCGAACCGGCGAGGGTCGCGAGTGCCTTGCGAGCGTCGGGTTTGAGGTCTGCCGCGTTCTCGTCGTCGTAGCGATGGCGGCGGCCGTTGTGCACGAGCTCCATCGTGAGCTTCGAGGGGTCGGCGTAGTTGAGGGCACCGTCGATTCGGGTGTCCGAAACGCGACCGGTGACCGACTCGACGAACTCCTCCAGTCGCTCGCGATCGGTGACCACGATGGCGTCAGTGACCACCGCGGCCCCGATCACGAGGGAGAGGATTACAAGGAGGTGAATACCCGTTCGTCGCATGACATCTCTAGCCACTGCGAATGCCGTGCCAGCCTGTGGAGCGCGGATTCATCAATCTTTTCAACCCGTCGGTTGTCCGGCGGCCGCCCCGAAGTGCCATTGTGGCACCTGCTCGGCCGGTCAGCGGACACATTGGCAGCGCTCCTAGCCACCCCCGAGCGCGAGCCAGCCAGTGGGTTGAAACACCTCGATTGCGCGGGCCACTTCGTTCGTGGCGCGTTTTCTTTCTCGCAGGATCCGTCTGTTATCGGGTATTCAGAGCGCTCAGAGTGTCCCCTTCGAAGAGCACGGTGAGATTGTTCACGCCCACGGGATGGGTGATTGGGACGTTGCATGTTCCGGAGGGGATGGGGCTCTTGCCGTTTCTGAACGGGGATGAGGCGTTCTTCCGAATGACGAACGTGAGCTTGCCCGAGCAGCCGAGGACGATTCCGTTCATGGCGCTCCAGCGCAAAGCCGTATTGGTCGTGGTCCCCGGGGAGGATGCGTTGCTCGGGATTCACGAGCATGACGAGCAGGTGCGGCATGAGGTCGCTTGTCTCTTCGACGGGGGCCTGGTGATGGGCACTCTCCCGCTTCCGAAAGGCGTCCGTCTTTCCGATGAGATCATGGAGTCCGAAGAATTTTTCGCGATTGAGGATTGCACTCTCGGGATCGATGCGTCACCTGAAGCGACCATGGAAGCTGAAGAGTTGGTATTCGTCCATGCCGCCGAGATGTTCGGCGTGGCGGAGCTCGAGGGCGAATGATCGTTCGTGGTGGCTCGGGCATTGGCCGAGGTGTGGGCGAGTTCTTGCTCCGGAACTGGCCGATCATCCTGACGGTCATTTTGGTCGAGCAAGGACTACTTCTGGTTTCAAAGTATTCCGACGTCCTCGCAACAGACGTGTTCTCCGCCGGCGCGGTCGGTCTCTTGGGTACGGTGGTAGGCATCTTCCTCGTTTTCCGTTTCAACGAGGCCTATCAACGCTGGTGGGAAGCACGCATCCTGTGGGGCTCCCTCGTCAATAACAGCCGCAATTTCGCCCGTGAGGTGATCACCCTCCTGACTCCCGAGCGCATCCCCAAGCTCGCGACCGACGAAGAAGCCCGAGCCTTCCAAAAGGAGCTCGTGTATCGACAGATCGCGTATTGCAACGCGCTTCGCCTCAGTCTGAGGGGTCAGGAAAGTTGGGACGAGCTCGCGCCGTTTATGGCGGAGGACGAGCTCGAGGAGCTCAAAAGCTACGTCAACAAGCCGACGCAGCTCGACCGCCGACAAGCCGACAGGCTCACCGCTCTCATCGGTACGGACACCGCCCAACATGTCCTATTGACGCAATTCGATTCGACACTGAGCCGCCTCTACGACATCCAGGGCGGTTGCGAGCGCATCAAGACCACGGCCTTCCCTGACGAGGTCAGGTTCATCTCCCGGGCCTTGGTTTGGCTCACTGCTGTCGCCGTTCCAGTCGCGTTCCTCAACCCGATGAGGAACGAGGTCACTCCCCTCGAGCTCGTTGTGGTGATCGTCATCGTGTTGAGCTTCATGATCGTCGAACAGCTCGGAGCGTCGCTCAAGAACCCCTTCGAGAATGCTCCGAACGACACCCCGATGACGGCCCTCTGCCGTACCATCGAGATCGATCTTCGGCAGCAGCTCGGCGAAACCACGCTCCCACCTCCGATCGAACCGGAAAACGGCGTCTTGATGTAGTAGGGCTTGGGGCGAAACCCCGTGGACGGCGCGAAGCGTCGCCTTTACGTGGTCAGCTCCGGAGCGCTTCCCGCATCACGCCGATGGGCGGCGCGGACCCCGTCCACATCTCGAACGCGATTGCCCCTTGATGCAGGAGCATGCCCAAGCCATCGACGATCTTCAGACCATGTGCTTCCGCGCGTGCCAACACCGGGGTCTTGAGTGGCTTGTACACCATGTCCACCACTGCCGCGTCCGGCGGCAGGGCGCCGATCGGTAACATCGCCGCAAACTCGTCGGCACGCGGGTTCGATTCCAAGGTCGCGCTCGTCGCCTGAACCACGAGCGTGGCCGAATCGAAGTGCCAATCCGCCTCGCTCAGTGAGGCAGCTTCGATGGTGCATTCGACTTGACCGGCCAACGACTCGACCAGCGCCTCGCTCTGCTCCGGCCTTCGCGCCAACACAACAATTTCGCCAGCGCCCGCTTCGGCGAGCCCAACGATCGCAGCTCGGGCTGCCCCTCCCGCGCCGAGCACGACGGCCCTCGCTTCGGCCACGCCAACCCCGGCCTCTTCGAGCGACTTTACGAGCCCTTGTGCGTCGGTGTTGTAACCGAGGTACCCGTCGTCCGTTCGAACAACCGTATTGACCGCGCCGATCGCACGCGCATCGGGCGTGACGTCGTCCAGCAACGCCATCACGGTCTCTTTGTGAGGCACCGTGAGGTTGTATCCGTGGATGCCTTCGTCGTGTTTCCGCATCACCTCGGCGGCAAGATCGGCAGGCGCCACCTCGAAGCGGTCGTATTCGAGGGGAATCCCTAACGCGCGCGCAGCCGCGCGATGCATTTCCGGCGACTTCGAGTGTGCCACCGGGAAGCCGAATATTCCCAGCCGAATCGGGTCAGTCATGTCTTGCTCTCGACCTTGGCACCAAACTCGCCCTTGGACACCCGCACGCGCACGCGATCCCCGCTCTTCACTTCTTCGGCGCTCCGGATCGCACGCCCCGTGTCTTCGTGCAGCGCGATCGCATAGCCTCGTTCGAGTACACGCAGCGGAGAGAGCGCGTCGAGCCTTGCGCACGCCTCGGCATACGAAGCCCGAGCCTCCCGAACCAGTGGCCTCCCGCGTCCCTGCAGCGCCACGGTCACTGCGACGAGCTGTTCGCGCCTTTGCTGGATCGGCAAGCGGCCCGCGTCCCGGAGCCTACCAACCACTGCCCCGAGCTCCTGCCGCTCCCGCCGGAGGGTCGATCGTGGATCATGGCGTCCGAGTTGCTGACGGAGCTCTGCGAGCTCGCGCTGTCGCCGTCGCAGGTCGCCGCGCGTCGCGTGCCCGAGTTGTTCCTGAAGAGCGAGAAGCCCCCGTCGGATCGGCGACATCACACCACGCGCGCCGTAGAGGGGCCGCAGCAGTCGTTCGAGGCGAAGGCGAAGGCCTCCGATCCGGTTGTCGAGCGCCTGATTCAGCCGGCGCTCGAGTGAGCGCAGGTCTCGAACCAGAGCGTCACGTTCCGGAACGACGATCTCGGCCGCGTTCGACGGGGTTGCCGCCCGAACGTCCGCGACCAGGTCGGCAATCGTCACGTCGACTTCGTGGCCCACTCCGCTTACCACCGGCACACGGCATGTAGCAATTGCACGCGCGACCCCTTCGTCGTTGAAAGCCCAGAGGTCCTCCGCGGAACCGCCGCCTCGCGACACGATGACGACGTCGAGCCCTTCGAGCCGTTGCACCAGCTCGAGCGCGGCTACGATTGTTGCAGGCGCGTCCTGACCTTGGACGCGGCAATCCGCGACGACGAGCCGGACTGGGCACCGTTCGGACGAAACCCGGATGATGTCTCGGAGCGCTGCTCCCGTACGACTCGTCACGACACCGACCACCCTAGGCAACTGTGGCAGGGAGCGCTTGCGGTCAGGGTCGAGCAATCCTTCGGCACCGAGCTTGTCCCGAAGCCGCCGAAACTGAGCCGCGAGGTCGCCTTCCCCCGCGGGCTTTGCCGATCGCGCGATCAGTTGAAACTGACCCCGGGCCAAATACAGCGAGAGCTTGCCCCGAAACTGGACGCGAGCCCCGTCTTCGAGAGGCGTCTTGGTTCGCCGGACGTCCGATTGGAACATCACGCCACGCAGCTGGGCCGCCTCCTCCTCGTCGTTCAGCGTGAAGTAGACGTGCCCCTTGGCTCGCCGCACGTCAGAAAGCTCGCCTTCGATCAGGACGCTCGGCCAGCTGTCCTCGAGAGTGAGCCGCACTGCGCGGTTGATCTCGCTCACCCGAAAAACGCGCTCGCTGTCACCCGGCTCCTGCTCTTCGAGCCCCTCGAAAAGCGGCATCTCCGACATGAGCGCAATCTAGCCGCGTTCCCGCACTCGGACAATTGCATAAGCGCAAAAAAAGGGGACAGTCCCCTTTTTCGAGGAATGGGATTTGAGTATTGCCATCGTGGGTGTCGGCGCGAACCTCGGATCACGCGAAGCGTCGATTCGAGCAGCGCACGTCTTGCTCGACGCGCGCAAGGGAATCGAGGTGACGGCCGTCTCTCCGCTCTACGAGACCGAGCCGCTCGGCCCTCCGCAGCCGCGCTACCTGAACGCCGCGTTTCGCCTCGATACGACCCTCACCCCTCTCGAGCTCTTGCCGGTCCTCCTCCGAACGGAACGGCGTCTCGGTCGCGACCGAAAAAGCACCGAACGTTGGGGCCCTCGGAGCCTGGATCTCGATCTCTTGTGGGATGAACGAGGCGGCCACGAATGCCGCGAGCTTCGCGTCCCCCACCCCGAGCTCGAAAAGCGCAACTTTGCATTGACACCTCTGCTCGCCATTGCACCCGAGCTGCGGCCAACGTACGCCCCCCTGCTTGCCCAAACCGACGGCGAGCTCACCCCATGGGATCGCGTCGCGTGTGTGTCATCGCGGCAGCACACCGGCTGCATCGAGATCGACGTTGAAGCCGATGAGCTCGTCGATGCATGCATGCTCGCAGCTGCGACTCCGACGCGCCTCGGACGCCCGCTCTCGACGCTTTGGCGCACCATCGATTCCAGCACGAGTGCATTTGCCGATGCACTCCGCGACATTTCGCGCTCTGGGTTTTCCGTGCGGTGCGCAACGGTCAGTCACTGTTCGAACACACAGTGGGTTGCCTGTTTTCACGGCGTAAACCTAGGGATTCCGCTCGACGGTGATGTACGACTCCTGACTACGTCAGGCGCCACTCGCGAATTTCGTGCGTCGGTATCGTTCGACATGACCTCTTCGTAACGACGTTTTTCTGTACAAACGTTTGTTGCTTCACGAAACGCTGGGTAGTCTTGAGACGGGGGCATTGGACGACACGAATGGCAGACGCACGCAAGGACAAGCGCACGCTGCTTTCGCTGAAGATCCGTTTCAAGAGCACCACGCTCGAGGACTTCATCGAACGCTACAGCAGTGATATTTCCCGAGGGGGCGTATTCATCAAAGCGAAGAAGCCGCTGGCGGTGGGGACCCTGCTGAAGTTCGAGTTTTTGCTTCAGGACCAGTCGACCTTGATCCATGGGGTCGGCCGTGTGGTCTGGCGTCGCGATCCATCGGAGGGGGACGCCCAGAGCACATCCGGCATGGGCATCAAGTTCATCAAGATGGATCCGGAATCGCGCGCACTCGTTCAGCGCATCGCTGAGGGCCGTCAGAGCCCTGGTGTCTTCGAGCAGGGCGAACAAGGCCAGCTGGTGAATACGCCCGTTCCGTCCGCGGCCGCAACACCGGTTCCGGATGACCGCACCAAGGTTCGACACGTGAGCGAGTTTCTCGCTTCTGCATTCGAGGAGGGCGGTGCTGGCGAGACGGCGACCCGCGAAGCGCAGGCAGGTGCGCAGCGAGCGCGCCAACTCAGTCATGACATCGGCGCCAAGCGCGGCAAAGCGGCGCGGGGTGCGCTTGGTGCAACTCACGAGGGTCCGAGCGTGAAGCAGCAGAGCGCCCCGGGGGCAGCCTCACGAAGCGCGATGTCTGCCTTTGGCAACAGCAATGGCAGTGTCAGTCAGGCGATGGCGGAGCCGGTCGAAGAGCTCGACGCCGACGAAGACTTTCTCGACGAGCAGACGACGCGGATTCATGACTATCCCGAGGGGGACGCGACCGTGGTCGCTGGAGCAGGCGCGGTACCTTTCGTCCCGGAGCGGCGCCCGACCCCCGTGGTGCCCGCAGAGGCGTCGCGATCTAAGCTCGAAACCGAAGTTCCGGATTTGTTCGACTCGGACATGGCCGAATCGTTCGTTTCATCCGGGGGCCTCGAGCCGGCGCCGGGCGAGTTCGTAGATCCGAGCCTACTCGACCCTGCAGTGCCGACCGTCCCGCCACCTGCTGGCGTGCCCAAGGGTCCCGGCATCCCCGTCGAGGCCTTCAAGCTTCCGACCGAGCGTGCACCTGCAATGGACTTTCCCATCGACGCCTCCGTGCCTGAAGCCAGTCGGCCCAAGCGAGGCTCTGGCGGTTCTCGCGGGGTCTTCCTGGTGATCGCGCTCCTCGTGATCGTGGGCGCAGGCGTGGCTGGCTGGCAGCTCGGCATGGTGGAGCAGTTGAAAGAGCTTGCGGCTCCGTATATCGGCGACGAGATCCAAGTGTTCTCGGAAGCATCGACCGTTCCACGGCCGGTTGCGCAGGAGCCCGTCGAACAGGCCGATCCGGAAGTAGCCGAGCAAGAGCCGGAGGTTGAAGCGGTCAAGGACCCGGAGCTGGCCGCAGCCGCGGATGAAGGTCTCGCCAAGCTCGTCGTCCGGTCACGACCGGCGGGTGCTTTCGTCAGCGTCGACGGCAAGTCGATGGGGCGCACGCCGATTACGCTAGAGCTCGAGTCCGGCACCCGGGTTTCGCTGTCGGCGAGAGCCCGCGGGTACCTGCCAAAGACTAAGCAGGTCACGGTGCAATCGGGCGGCTCCACGGTGAGTCTCGCTCTTCCGGTCCTGCCTTACTACGTCAAAGTCGTCAGCGATCCGCCCGGTGCGCGCGCGATCGCCGTCGGTGGCGGCGAGATCGTCACGCCTGGCGAGATGCGATTCAAGTCGATGCTGAGCGGACGCTCGATCATGGTGTCGAAGGACGGCTATCAAACCGTCTCGAAGAGCCTCAGTCGGAAGGACTTCCGCCAGGAGTCCAATCGCATGGTGACCTCGATAAGGGTCGAGCTTCAGCCAGCGAGCGCTTCAGCTCCCGAGGTCGAAGAGCCCGCAGCCAAAGAGCCTGTGGCCGAAGAGCCTGTGGCCGAGGATCCCGAGCCAGTGGAAACCGCACCCGTTGAAGCCGAGCCTGCTCCCGAGTCGGCCGAAACGCCGGAGGCGGCGGCCCCCGACGACGCTACGGAAACAACCGACGCCGACTCGCTTTAGGCTTTCGGTAGAACCAACGGATGCATACCAGGCCGGCCAAGAAGCCGCCGATGTGTGCGAACCAGGCGACTCCACTGCCGCCCTCGGCGATGATCCCGAGAGACAGGTACCCGAGGACGAGCTGAAGAATGAACCACAGTGCGATGAAGATCCCTGCGGGAATCTCCATGAAGTGAATGAAGATGAAGATCGGCACGAGGGTGACGACACGCGCGTGCGGGAAAAGCACCATGTACCCGGCTAGGATGCCCGATATCGCCCCTGAGGCGCCGATCATCGGCACCATGCTGTTCCTATCGACCAGGACTTGCCCCGCCACCGCGCCGAGGCCGCACACCGCGTAGAAAAGGAGAAACCGTCCACGCCCGAGGACGTCTTCTACGTTGTCGCCGAAGACGTGGAGGAAGAGCATATTGAAGCCGAGGTGAAGCAGCCCGCCGTGCAAGAACATGCTCGTAAAGGGCGTCACCAAGCTTCCGAACGCGCCGCCCTCGCTCCGCGGGAGCCCCCAGTTGCCGTTCACCAAGACATCGGGAATCACCCCGTAGCGCATCACGAAGGCCTCGGCTTCCGAGTCGCCAAACGTCATGCTCCCGACGAAGATGAGCACGTTGATGATGATGAGGCCCCACGTGATGACTGGGGTGCGCTGGGTGCGGTTATGGTCACGAATGGGGATCACGATCGGCTTTCTATAGCGCGTTGCCGAGGCGGAAGCAGGGTCACGTGCTAGAAGACACCTATGGATGCGGGTCATCTGCTGGGGCCCACCGGCCCGTTGGCCCGCGGCGTTTCCGGATACGAGCACCGGCCCGGGCAGATCCGAATGGCGAGGGCGGTACAGGACGTGCTTTGTCACGATGGGGTGCTTCTCATCGAAGCGGGGACGGGTACCGGCAAGACCTGGGCGTACCTGATTCCGGCGGCACTGAGCGGGCGCCGGGTGTTGGTGTCGACCGGGACGCGGGCACTTCAAGATCAGATCATGGAAAAAGACATTCCCGCGCTCGAGCGTCATCTCGATATCGACATCGATGCCGCCTGCGTGAAAGGTCTCGCGAATTACGTCTGCCTTCGTCGATACAACGAGTTCCTGCGGAGCGCTGACGCCGTCAAGCCTCGCTTCGCTCGGTCGCTTCCGACGCTACGCACTTGGGTTGAGGCCACGGACAGCGGAGATCGGGCCGCGCTGTCGTCGATCGCCGAAGAGGACCCCATCTGGGCCAAAGTCGTGAGCGGCTCTGACACACGCATCGGTGCACGATGCGACCGCTACGACGACTGCTTCGTTACAGCGGTACGGCGTCGCGCCGAGGACGCTCAGCTGGTCGTGGTCAACCACCATTTGTTCTTTGCCGACCTTGCCTTGCGCGACACGGGCTACGCGTCAGTGCTTCCCGACTACGACGCCGTGATCTTCGACGAGGCTCATCAGATCGAGGACACGGCTACCCTGTTCTTCGGGTCTCGCCTATCGACTGCGATGGTCGAGCGACTCGTACACGACGCCCGCGGAGCCCTCGGCGGCCGGCGTGAGCCCGGTCACGAAGCGACGCTCCTCGATGCCATCCTCGAGCGAACATCGGCCTTTTTTACCGCGTTGCCGGGCGATGCCAACGGTGGGCGGGAGCCGCTCCCCGCCGCCGACATCCCAGAAAAAGAGTTCTTCGCTCTCGACAACGCGCTCGATGAGCTCTCCGCAGCCTGCCGAAACGTCCGACCGGTCCGAGAAAGCGTGCTTCAAGTCGCGCGTCGGGCTGGCAAGATGCGAGACGCGCTAGGCTCGCTCGAGGCCCCGGGCCAGGTGAGCTGGATGCAGGGCAGCGGACGATCCCGCGCGGTGGGGTCGAGCCCGATCGACGTCGCCCCACTGTTGCGCGAGCGCCTCCATACACGGGTGCCCTGCATGGTGTTCACGAGCGCCACCCTGACCACCGGCGGCGACTTCAAGTTCTTGAAGCAGCGACTCGGCATCGAAACCGAAGTCAGCGAGGAGGTCGTCGAATCCCCTTTTCGTTACGAAGAGCAAGCTGCGCTCTACGCGCCTTCCCATCTTCCCGATCCACGTTCTTCCGAGTACGTCGAGGCGGCGGTCAAGGAGATCCTCGAGCTCATCCAACTCTCGGACGGGGGTGCTTTCGTGCTGTGCACATCGCTCCGCATGATGCGCCTCTTGGCCAAGCGAGTCGGCGCGGAGCTCGACCATGAATGGTTCGTGCAAGGCGACGCGCCCAAACAAACCCTCCTCGATCGGTTCCGCGACCAAGGCAATGCCGTGCTGTTCGCGACGGCGAGCTTTTGGGAGGGGGTGGACGTGCCAGGCTCCGCGCTTCGTTTGGTGATCATCGACAAGCTTCCCTTCGAAGTCCCGAGTGACCCAGTCGTGGCCGCTCGTTGCGAGCGCCTCGACGAAGCGGGCGAGTCGTCGTTCATGCGATATCTCGTTCCCGCGGCCGCGCTATCCCTCAAACAGGGTTTCGGCCGGCTGATCCGAACGGCTCGCGATCATGGTGTCGTCGCGATACTCGACTCGCGAATTCGAAGGCGAGGCTATGGAAAAGTCTTCCTCAGGAGCCTTCCTCCGGCCCGTGTTTGCGAATCCCTCGCCGAAGTCGAGGAGCTCTTGATCTCCAATCGTGCGCGGACCACCATGGTCGCTCTTCACGACTCTGACTAGGAGGGCAACCGTGACCCAAGCTGCTGTCGCCAAATATGGTTCTGCTGCGATCCCCGAGGCCGAGCACCGGATCGAACCGACTTTACAATCCAAGCTGGATGAAGCCTTGGCGATCCTACAGGACCACAAGAAGGAATGGGCGGCTCTCGATGTCGATGAGCGGATCGACCTCCTCGAAGAGCTGCGCGACGGTGTCATGAGAGTCGCCGAGCGGTGGGTCGACGCGTCGGTCGAAGCGAAGGGCCTCACTGCGGGCAGCGCGCAGGAAGCGGACGAGTGGTTGGGGGGCGTCTCGTTGGTCGTGCGCAATCTCTCGCTCCTGATCGACTCCCTTCGCGACGTTGCCAAGCACGGTGCGCCCCAGCTCCCAAAGAAGGCATTCAAGCGACCCGATGGGCAAGTCGTCGCCCCAGTATTTCCAACCGACATGTGGGACGCGCTACTCTTCCAGGGCTTCACTGCCGAGGTCTGGATGGACCCCGAGCTCGAGCTCGACGACCTTCCGAATCAGCAGGCCGAGTTCTACCGCGCACCATCGCACACGGGCCGCGTCGCCCTGGTGCTCGGAGCCGGAAATGTGTCGTCGATCGGCGCCATGGACACGCTGTACAAGATGTTCGTGGAGGGCGAGGTTGTGATCCTCAAGATGAATCCCGTCAACGAGTACCTCGGTCCGATCCTCGATGAGGCCTTCGCACCGCTGCGCGAACGGGGGTACTTTCGCGTGGTTTACGGGGGCGCCGCCGAAGGGGAGTATCTCTGTCAGCATCCTCTCGTCGAGGAGATTCACATCACCGGCTCCGACAAGACTCACGACGCCATCGTATTCGGGGTAGGCGAGGAAGGTGCCCGTCGAAAGGCGAGCCGCGAGCCACGCAACACCAAGCACATCACGAGCGAGCTCGGCAACGTGAGTCCGATCATCATCGTTCCGGGCCCTTGGTCCAAGAGCGATCTCAACTTTCAGGGCTTGAACGTGGCGTCATCCCTCGTCAACAACGCCGGCTTCAATTGCACCACGACACGCGTGATCATCCAGCATGAGCAGTGGACCCAAAGGGAAGCCTTCCTCGAGGCCGTCAGAGGCGCACTTCGGGAGCAGCCTAGCCGAAAGCCTTACTACCCGGGCGCCGAGGACCGGCACCAGGCATTCCTAGAGCAGCATCCGAATGCCGATCAGTTTGGCGGCAAGGGCCCTGGCAAAGTACCGTGGACGCTCATCCATCATTTGGACCCAAACAAGACGGACGATGTGTGCTTCACGACCGAGGCATGGTGTGGGCTCACCGGTGAGGTGGCGCTGTCTGCCGACTCGATTGTCGAATACATCGACAAGGCTGTCGAGTTCGCGAACGACTCCGCCTGGGGCACGCTGAACGCGTCGATCATCGTTCACCCGAAGGCACTCAAGGACCCGGCCGTCGCCGACGCGGTCGAACGCGCCGTCACCAACCTGCGGTTCGGAAGCGTGGCGGTAAACCACTGGGCTGCATTGGCCTATGGTCTCGTCACCCCAACCTGGGGCGCGTTTCCAGGTCACACCCTCGAGGACATCGGTTCGGGACGAGGTGTCGTTCACAACACGTACATGTTCGACAAGCCTCAAAAAGCCGTAATTCGCGGGCCTTTCCGCGTGTTTCCCAAGCCCGCTTGGTTCGTGAACCACAAGACCTCCGCGGAGCTCGGGCGCAAGCTCACCTATTTCTACGCCGACCCTTCGGCCACTCGCGTCCCGAGTATTTTGCTGTCTGCGCTCAAAGGCTAAGTCAGTCGCGGTCGTGCGCCTTGTGCGAGGCGCCGCGCGATCAGCCCTCTTTCTCGGACTCCGTCAGCTCTGCGTAACTGCGACCCGGCTCCGCTTCGAGCGCGACGTCGAATCCCCTGCGCTGCCACCCGGCCTCTTGAAGCTGCCCAAAAGAATCCCGTGCGCCGTCGTATCCAGCCCGTTGATCTAGCACGTTTTCGTAGCCCGCTTGCACGAGCGCCTGCACCGCTCGGAGCGACCGGCCGCCCATCTTGCAGCCCACCACCAATTTCGCGTCCCTCGGAAACACGGACTCAACCTCGGTGAGAAACTCGGCGTTTGGGCGCATACCACCTTGCGTCATGTGCGCGATCGGAATGTTGTATGCACTGGCGGGATGGCCCGCCTCGAACTCTGGGATCGAGCGAACGTCGAGGTACACGTAGCCGTCGTTCTCCATCAGCGCTTTGGCTTCTTCGGGCGAGACTCTCTTGACGGACATGGTTTGCATCAGCTCGTTGTGTTCTCCAGGAACAGCTTCTCTAGGGTTTGCAAGTCCTGCACCTGACCTTCCGACGTTATGCGCCCCTTCTGCATGATCACCACCCGGTCGCATAGCATCTCGACGTCGCTCAGGATGTGGCTCGTGAACAGCAAGGTTTTTCCTCGGCTGCGTTGCTCGAGCAGCACGTCCCTCACTTCCTTCCGCCCGATGGGGTCGAGTCCGCTCATCGGCTCGTCCAACACGAGGAGCTCCGGATCGTGCAGCAGCGCCTGTGCCAAGCCGATCCTTTGCATCATGCCCTTCGAGAACTTTCCGATCGGGCGGTCGACGGCGTCTCGGATCCCCACCTTGTCGATCATCTCTTCGGCCCGGGCAAGCCTGGCGTTCTTTGGGATTCCGACGAGGCGTCCACAGAGGTCGAGGAACTCCATCGGCTTGAGATACTGATAGACGTAAGGGTTCTCGGGCATGTATCCGATGCGTTTCGCTGTTTCACGATCGGCTGCATCGCGCCCGAAGATGCGAATCTCCCCTGCGGTCGGAAAGATTAGCCGCAGGATCGCCTTGATCGTAGTGGTCTTCCCGGCGCCATTTGGGCCGAGGAGTCCGAAGATCTCCCCCCGCTTTACGGTGAAGCTCGCGCCGTTCACCGCCTCCACACGCTTTCGAAAGAAGCCAATGTGGAACACCTTCCGGAGGTGTCTCACCTCCAGAACAGTCTCGGCCTCATTCATCGAGCACCTCTCGAACGCTTCGAATCACTTTTTGGATCTCCGCATTACGCATTTGGGGATACAGTGGGAGCGCGACACCACGAGAGGCAATGTGCTCGGAAATCGGTAGAGACTCATCGTGTCCGGCAAAGCTCCCGAGCTCGTGAACCGCGTACGAAAGCAGTCCCACCTCGACCCCCCGCGCCAGCAATTCCTCGCGGAAGGCATCTCGGGCTCGCCCCTGTGGGAGCACGACGCCCAAGGTTTGATAGTTCGATTCAGCGCCGGCGGGGGTGGCTTGCAGATCGACGGTGTCACCAAGGGCCTCACGATAGAGTACCGCGATCTCACGACGCCGTCCCACGATCTCGTCGAGCCTGCGAAGCTGCGTAAGCCCGAGTGTCGCGGCGATCTCGGTCATTCGAAAGTTCCCAGCGGGCACGACAAACTCGGTCGCCAGCTGTCCATGGTTCCGCAGGACTCGGAGTTGCTCGGCGATGTCGTCGTCATCGGTGAGGCACATCCCGCCTTCACCGGTCGTCAGGATCTTTCGAGGATGAAAGCTCAGGCACGAGATCACACCCATGCCCCCGCATGGGCCGTCGGAAAACCGGCTGCCGATCGCGCATGCGGCGTCTTCGATGATCGGTAGAGCGCCAAGCGCTTCACGGATCTCAGTCGATCTCGCTGGGTTGCCGAACTGATCGATCACGATCGCCGCCTTCACGTCTGCGGTCCGTACGGCAGCAAATGCCTCACCCGTGCCGTTCCATTCGTGCGTGTCGACATCGATGAATCGGACGCGTGCGCCAGCCAACCTCGACGCATGTGCGGGGCTCGGCCAGCTGAGGGCCGGGCAAATTACCTCGTCGCCTTGACCGACCCCGAGAGCCTTGAGTGCCAGTTGAAGCGCTGCTGTTCCGCTCGACACCGCGACCGCATGACGTCTCCCGACCAACGCGGCTACAGCTTGTTCGAAGCGCTCGACCAGCGGCCCCTGAGCCAACTGTCCGGATTCGAGAACGGCGGCGACAGCGCGCTGCTCATCCTCGCCGATCCATGGTTTTGCTAGGCGAATCAAGCCGACCACATAGTATCAGCTCGGACGTCATCCCAACCAGATTGCGGCGCTCGGGCCGACAGTTCACGCTCAGAGGGTGGAGCTTCCACGACAGATCGAAGCGCTGGAGCGCGCCCTAGGGCGCCTCGGCATTCGCTTTCTCGAAGAGGAGCTGCCGGAAGAGGCCCACATCGACGGCGGGCTTTGCACCGTCGACGGCGAGCAGGTGGTCTACCTCTCGCCCGCTGCACCCCCGTGGCGCCGTGCGGAGGTGCTCCTCGATACGCTTCGCCGACTGCCGCATCGCAACATCTGGCTTCCACCCGAGATCCGACAGCTGGTAGTCTCCGTCCGGGCATCCCACGATCCGGACGCCAAGGAGGGTGATCGTTGAGTGGTCTCGGATTGGTGCTTTCAGGAGGCGGCGCGCGCGGCGCATACGAGGTCGGCGTTCTCGAGTATGTCTTCAGCGAGTTTGTGGACGCCCAAGGAAGGCCACCCAAGATCGATCTGATCTCCGGTACGAGCGTAGGGGCAGTCAACGGCGCGTTCGTAGCGTCCAGCATCGAAGATGTACCCAACGCAGTGAAGCGAATGACTGCACTATGGACCGGGCTAGAGCTGCCCGACGTGCTGGGCTTTGGGCTGCGCCAGGCTGCCGGGCTCTACCGAGTCTTGCTCGGCGGCACCCAGGCCCGCGGCGTGTTCGACCCGACCAACCTTTCGGCGATCGTGGGTAGGAACATCCGCTGGCGCAACCTCCGGCGAAACATCCGCACCGGCGCGCTTCAGGCGTTAACCGTGAGCACGACACGCGTCGGGACAGGGCAGCCGGTCATCTTCGTCGATGCCACGCCCGGTCTCGGAATCCCAAAGAGCTTGGGACTCCATGCGCTCGTTCGAAGAGCGAAGATCGGCCAGCATCACGTGTTGGCGTCCGCCGCGATTCCTCTCATTTTTCCGGCCGTCGAGATCGGTGATGAGATCCATTGCGATGGAGGCCTCCGCCTCAACACGCCCATGGGTCCGTCGGTTCACCTCGGGATGAACCGGCTCTTGGTCATCGGCCTTTCCACGCCTCACGTCGCCGGCCGGAGCGCCAAGCGCGACGGGCAGTATCCGGGCGCTCCGTTCATGCTCGGCAAGGTCCTAAACGCGTTCCTTCTCGATCACGTCAACACCGATCTCCTCGAGGTGCAGCGCATCAACGACTTCTTGAAGGACGGGATTCGCGCGTACGGGCCCGAGTTTATCGACCGCATCAACGACGTTGCCAGGGCGCGCGGCGCCCTCTCACCACGCCGTCTCTTGAGCTCCCTCGTGTTGCGTCCCAGCGTTGACATCGGACAGGTCGCCTCGGACTACCTCGCCTCGAACCGCGTTCGCTTCGGGAAGAGCCTCGGCCGCGCGTTCATCAATCTGCTCGATGTGGGCGCGGGCGCCGATGCCGACTTGGCGAGCTATCTCCTGTTCGACGGCGGATTCGCCCAAACCCTCATCGAAATGGGGCGACGAGACGCCCATGCTCGCCGCGACGAAATCGAGGCGTTCTTTTTCGAGGATCCAGAAGCGGTCCTATCCACAGGAGCGACTGTGGACACTCTGGAACGTTCGGACTCCAACCCCCCGGAATAGCAACGTCTTCAGTCGTGGTTCATACTGTGGGAAAACCGGGGAATCCTGACCCATGGTCATTTAGACTGTAATATTTTACCTATATCGTTCAGCGTGATAGGCTCCAAAAGTGGCACAACCCAGCGTCGCCCACATTTCTGAGAACGCGACTCAGGTGTCTCAGCGTCTCGTTCAGAACATCGCGCGGGTGGTGCGGGGCAAAGAGGACGTCATCAAGCTGGCCGTAGTCGCGCTTTTGGCGCGAGGCCACCTGCTGCTCGAGGACGTGCCCGGTGTCGGCAAGACGACCCTCGCACGCGCGCTCGCAGCCTCGGTCGGTGTGGCGTTTCGTCGTCTTCAATGTACATCGGATCTGATGCCGACCGACGTGATTGGCGGCAATGTCTACAACCAGTCGCAGGGCACCTTCGAGTTTCGCCCCGGGCCGATCTTCACACAGGTGCTCCTCGCCGACGAAGTCAACCGCACGACGCCGAAGACGCAAAGCGCCCTTCTCGAGGCCATGGATGAGCGGCAGGTCTCGATCGACGGGGAAACCCACCGCCTCGAAGAACCTTTCTTCGTGGTCGCAACCCAAAACCCGCAAGAGTTCTACGGTACCTATCCGCTGCCCGAGTCGCAGCTCGATCGCTTTCTCGTGCGTCTCAGCATTGGTTATCCGCCTCCCGGGGTCGAACGAGAACTTCTCAACCGACGCGGCGCTGACCCCGTGCGGCAGCTCGAACCTGTCATGACGTCGGCGGAGCTTCGACACGTTCAGCAGGCGGTCGATTCCGTTCGCTTCGACGACTCGATTCTCGACTATCTCCACCGAATCGTCCTTGCGACACGAACCACCCCGCTTCTGGCCGTCGGCGTCTCGACCCGCGGCGCGCTCGGCTTCGAACGAGCGGCGCGTACGCGAGCGCTCGTCGAAGGTCGTTCGTACGTGTTGCCCGACGACGTCAAAGCTTTGGCGGGCCCAGTGTTGGCGCACAGGATCAAGGTGAGCGGGGGTGTGGCGGGCACGGTGGTTCGCGACGATGCGGACCGGGTGATTCGCGAGCTGCTCACGGTCGTGGCCGTGCCGCTCTAATCGGCCGAGCGCGATGCGGATCTTTCGACGAAGGAGGAGCAGACGAAAGTTTCGGCTGACCCGTGAAGGTCGCGCTTTCCTCTTCGTCACCATCGGCGTCGGTCTCGCCGCGGTGAACACCGCTAACAACCTGCTCTACTTGGTGCTCGGTCTTCTCTTGAGCTTGCTCCTCGTCAGCGGAGTTCTGAGCGATCTAGCGCTTTGGAGGCTTCGGTTGAAGAGAAAGCTTCCGGGCAAGATGTTTGCCGGTAAGCGCGCGCTCATCGAGATGACTGCCCTCAACGACAAGAGGTGGCTTGCGAGCATCTCGGTGGAAGCAGTCGATCAGCTCGATGGCGTCGAGACCGAGCCGGCGCGCTTCCTGCGTGTTCCGCCCGGCGGGTCGGCTAGCGCCACCTACGGCTTCCAGGCTCCGAAGCGAGGGCTCGTCGAGCTCGGCGCTGTTCGCGTGGTCACCCGCTATCCCTTTGGCCTCGTCGAAAAGGGGTACACGGTATACCTGCCAGACGAGATCGTCGTATACCCGAAGCTCCTCGAGCATGCCCCTCCGAGGGCATTCGAGCAGATGCCCGGAGAGGCGGCTCCCATGCACCGCACCGGCCACGGTACCGAGTTCGCCGGAAGCGTTCGATACTACCGGGAGGGCGACGAAGCCCGTGACATCCATTGGAAGCGAACCGCTACGCGCGGCGAGCTAGTCGTTCGTGAGCGCGACCAGGACTTGAGCTTGTTCGTGACGCTCTTCGTCGACAATGTCCGGCCGGGTGATGTCGAGGACAAGGTAGCGTGGAGCGAACAATTCGAGCAATCGATCTCCGAAGTCGCGACGGCAACTGTCACCTATCTCAACCAAGGGGTCTCGGTGCAAGCCCGGTCAAGCGACGATGCATCCCCGCTCGTTCTCGGCGGTGCGCCCCCGGATCCGATTTGGCACTTTCTCGCGATGCTACGTCCGACGCGCGCGGATTCGCCGCCCAGCACCGGAAAGAGTCGGGCCGCATGAATTTCGCGCTCGCCCACAAGATCGTCACCTACCTGTTCGCGGGGCTCGGCCTCGTCGCGTTGATGCTCGGTGGTATATTCGGCCCCGTCGAAAGCACGCTCGTCGTCGTGGCTTTCGTGGCAAGTTGGTTTGTAGAGGGTCCGTTGTTGGACCGGCCCGGCTACACTCGTTTTTGGAGCGTCGCGGCGGTGCTCGTCCTCCTTCTGCAGATCGCACGGACCTTCGCCGGGGAAGCCGTCCTCACCGTCGGGGTGGAGTATGCCGCCTTTCTCCAGCTCTCGCGCCTTGCACACCGAAAGAGCGTGGCCGACTACCAGCAAATCGCGATCCTCGGGTTTCTCCACTTGATCGCTGGCACCGTCTTGTCGTCCGGTCTCGACTACGCGGTCATCTTCTTCGGGTTCGTGATCGTGATGCCATGGATGCTCGCTCTCACGCATCTGCGCCGGGAGCTAGAGATTCAGCACGGCGTGGGGACCCCAATGCTTCAGGCCGAGCTTCAAAGCCGAGAGCTCCCGACGCCCGCCTTCTTCGGAGGGACGACCCTTCTTGCGGTGCCGCTCTTTGTGCTCACCGCGGCGATGTTCTTTGCCTTTCCACGCGTCGGCTTTGGATTGCTCTCCAACCTGGGCGCGCGCGTCCAATCCGTCGCCGGCTTTGGTGACGACGTTGAGCTCGGAGGATTCGGCACCATTCGAGACGACCCAACCGTGGTCATGCGCGTGAAAATGGACCAGATGCCCAATCCGCCTCCCCAGTCGATCGGCTTGAGGCTTCGGGGAACCTCCTTCGACCGGTACCGAGAAGGCCGCTGGTCACGTACGCACATCGCGGGGGAAGACGTGCGCCGTCTGCAGGACGAATATGTCTTGCACCGCCCCCCGAAACCCGACGACGAGCAATACGAGATCATTCTCGACCCGATGGAGGAAGCGGTCCTGTTCATTCCCGAGGGCACCGTGGCCTTGCAGGTGCCACCCGTTGTCCGGTCGGGTCGCAATCGGTACCGCAAGATCGTCTACGCGCCCGGCCTGGACCTCCGCTATCGCGATCGATTCGATGCGCCGCTCACGTACCAGGCCTTTGCGAGCCCTTCGGAGCGAGCCTTCCCGGAAAGCGTGCCCCAGAAGCTCCAGGAGCGTTACCTCGAGGTCCCAGATGGCTACGAGCGGATCTCCGAGCTCGCCCAGTCGATCGCTGGGGGTCTCCAGAGGCCGATCGACAAAGCCCAGCGGATCGAAGGATTCTTGCGGGGTGGCGGTGGTTATCGCTACTCGCTCGAGCAGCCCGATACCGAAGGGAAGGACCCCCTCTACGTGTTCCTCTTCGAGGCGAAGGCCGGCCACTGTGAATATTTCTCAACCGCCATGGCCATCATGATGCGGTCTCTCGGGTTGCCCGCTCGAAACGTGACCGGCTTTCTCGGCGCGGACTACAACCCGTACGGAAAATACTACGCGGTGCGAAACGGCAACGCGCATAGCTGGGTCGAAGTCTTGCTCGACGGCAAGTGGGTCACGTTCGACCCAACGCCCGCCTCGCGGCAGGTCTCAACCGTACCATTCGGGCTGGTCGCGAAGCTTCGCCAAATGATGGACGCCCTTCGGGTGCGTTGGGCCGAGTACGTCGTCGAGTTTAACATCCGGGACCAGGCCCGCGCGCTCCGGGGACTCGCGGCCTGGTATCAGTCGCTTCGGAGCGATCGTCGAGCCTTCGCGTTGCATGACGAAACCCCAGATGAAAAGGAAGGCGGCCTCGACGTTCCCCTCCGTCCGGATTGGCGGTGGTTCGTCGCGATCATGAGCCTCTTCGGTATCGGGGTGCTCTTGGTTCGCTGGAATCAAAAACGACGGCGCCAAACTCGTGCCGGGCGCCAGTTGGACCCCGACAGAGATCGCGCGGTTCGACTCTATCTCTCGCTCGAAGACAGCCTCCGGCGCACAGGTCAGGCGCGACCTCCCGACATCACGCCCTCAGAGCACGCCGATCAACTTGGACGTTCCGGTTTCCCGGCGGCCGACGAGGTGAGCACCATCACCGATGCGTACCTCGCGACGCGGTTCGGCGAAACGCAAATGTCTCCGCACGACTATCACCGGCTGCGTCAGGTGAGCCGGAGCGTCCGCGCCAAGGCGAAGAGCCCGCCTACTGCGTGAGGAACAAACCGGCTGCGACTCCGGCCGCTCCCAAGAACACGAAGGCGACCACGAGCGCGACGACCTTCAACTTGCTCGCCTTCTTGGCCGGGGCCTCGCCGGTTTGCGCGCGAACGGCGGTCGTTGGTGTTCGCTCGTTGGCGGCGGTTGGGGGTCGGAACGTCTTGACCGGTTCGGCCGCTCCTTCTTTCTGACGTGATGGCGGGTTGAGCGATGGCCCCATCGGTCCTGCACGGGGTCTCGCAACGCCGATCTTGTCGTCCTTGGCGGTGGCCTCCAACCAGCCCATCGTTGCTCCCGCCGGCGCGCTGTCGCGTACGATCTCGATCGCGGCCTCGACGTCGACGTCACCCTCGAACCACTGGCTTGGATCGACGAAGTCCGAGGCGTCGAGTGGGCGCGCGCCGACGTCACCTGGACGCAACGCGAAGGACGATTCGTCGATCGGCGTTTCCGCCGGACCCTCGAGCGATGTGAAGCGCGTCAGCTCTTCTTGAATCATCGTGTCGATCATCACCGGCTGCGGGGGGACCGACTTTTGGCGCTTGAGCGCGGCTTTGACGAGGTTCGCGATGTCGTAGGAGGTCACCTTCATTTGGTGGTGGAACAAGTATCCTGCAAGAGTGTCCCCGAACTCTCGTGCGGATGCGAAGCGTTGCTCGGGGTCCCGTGCCAACGACCGCAGCAGAATCTCCTCGAACTCGGGCTCGACCTCCGGGTGATCCCCAACGAGCGTCGGCACCTCAGCGTTCGACACGGCTTGCACGGTTTCGTAGTCGGTGTCGCCGAGGAAGAGACGCCGGCCCCCGAGCATCTCCCAGATGCAAACCCCCAATGCGAAGATATCGGCCCGCTCAGTGACGTCTTGGCCCGACGCCGCTTCGGGCGACAAGTAGCTGAACTTCCCCTTCACGACTCCAGGGTCGGTCCGTTCCAATTGCGTCCGCGCCTTGGCGAGGCCGAAGTCGGTCACTTTCACCTCACCACGTCGGCTGATCAAAATGTTCGGGGGCGACACATCGCGATGAACGAGCTCGAGTGGGTTGCCGTCGTCGTCTAGGAGCTCGTGTGCGTAGCTCAGCCCGCGGCAGGTCTCCATCGCGATGTAGATCACGTCTTTCAAGGGGAATGTCTCGCGCTTGAGCCGCAGCGTCTCCATGATCTTCTTGAGATTCGTCCCGTCGACGAACTCCATCACGAGGAAGTAGCTATTGTCGGATGAGCCGATGTCGAAGACGCTGACGATGTTGGCGTGCGAGAGCCGGGCGCCCAGGCGCGCCTCGTCGAGGAACATCCCGATGAAGTTCGTGTGCGAGGCGAGATGGGGCAAAACGCGCTTGATCGCGACGCGCTTTTTGAAGCCCTGAACGCTGGTGGCTTCCCCGAGGAAAACCTCGGCCATGCCCCCGGCCTCGAGCTTCTCGATCAGGCGGTATCTCTGATCGGTCATCCTTGCCCGTATGCCTTCCCTAGAGGCGTCCTCATATTGTCGATTGTGGGGGCCATCAGGGTCGAGGAACGGATATCATTGACAGGCTCGCCCTGCGGCGCTTGACTGCTGCCGTGCCACGATCGCAAAAACCCGTTCGCATCGCCCCCTCCGTCCTTTCGGCGGATTTTGGTCGCCTTTCCGCGGAAGTCAAAGCTGTCGAAGAGGCCGGGGCCGACTGGATCCACGTCGATGTTATGGACGGCCGATTCGTGCCTAACATCACCATCGGGCCCCTCGTGGTGAAAGCTATCCGAGCCGCCACCAAACGCGTGGTCGACGTTCATTTGATGATCGTCGAGCCCGAGAAATACGTTCAGTCGTTCGCCGACGCGGGCGCGGATGTGATCACCGTCCATGCCGAGGCCTGTACGCATCTTCATCGGACGATACAGCAGATCCGCTCCCTCGGAAAAAGAGCCGGCGTTTCCCTGAACCCCCATACCCCTGCCGATGACCTACGCTACGTTCTGGCCGACGTCGACCTCATCCTCGTGATGAGCGTTAATCCAGGTTTTGGCGGACAGAGCTTCATCCCTTCGTCCAACACGAAACTCGCTCTGATTCGCGAGATGATCGATGACGCTGGGCTCGATATAGACCTTGAGGTCGATGGGGGCGTGAAGCCGGGTGTCGCGCGCTCCGCAGTCGAAGCAGGCGCGGACGTATTGGTGGCCGGAAACGCGATCTTCAACACGGACGATTACGCGCATGCGATCAACGCGCTCCGAAAGGATGCCGAGTGAACGAGGATCCGGCCCTCACTACCATTTTCGTCGATCGCAAAGCGACCAAGCGCAAGCTACGCAAGAGCAGATTGGTCGTCGTGGAGGGGCCCGAAAAGGGGCGTCGACTCGAGATCGCCAGCGAGCGTGTGACGATCGGCCGAAGCCTGATCTGTGACCTCGTTCTGACGGACACCTCGGTGAGTGGGACGCACTGCGAGATCGTCGCTAGCGAGGCGGGCTTCTTGCTGAGGGACCTCGGCGCAACCAGCGGTACCTCGGTCGGAGGCGTGCGCGTTCGGGAAGCTTGGCTCGAGCCAGGCGTAGCTTTGAAGCTTGGCCACACGGTGGTCAGGTTCGAGGTGGGTTCGGGGACGATCGAGATCGATCTCAGCCGCCAGGAGCGATTTTTCGAGCTGATCGGGCACAGCGTGCGGATGCGCGAGATCTTCGCCGTCCTCGAAAAGGTCGCCGCGTCGGATCTCACCGTCCTGATTCATGGAGAGACGGGCACCGGCAAGGAGCTCGTCGCCCGCGCCATCCACCGCGCTTCCAAGCGCGTCCAGCGGCCTCTAGTCGTCCAGGATTGTAGTGCGATCCCCGCGAACCTCATCGAGAGCACGTTGTTCGGCCACGAACGAGGGTCTTTCACCGGCGCCGCCGATCGTCGACGAGGATGCTTCGAGCATGCCGACGGCGGCACGCTGTTCCTCGACGAGATCGGCGAGCTCGATGTCAGCCTTCAGCCGAAGCTCTTGCGTGTCATCGAAACGCACGAGGTGCAGCGAGTTGGTGGCTCACGCACCATCCCGGTTGACGTTCGAGTGGTGGCCGCGACCAACCGCGATCTACGTCAGATGGTCAACGATGGCAGCTTCCGCGAAGACCTCTACTATCGTCTGAGCGTCGTCCAGGTCGACCTGCCGCCCCTCCGCGAGCGCCCTGAGGACATTCCGACGCTGGTTCAGGAGTTCCTCGAAGAGTCGGCCAAGCGGGTCACAGTTCCGGGAGACGCGCCCTTCACGATCACACACGACGCCATGATGAAGCTTCAGGCTTATCCGTGGCCGGGCAATGTTCGGGAGCTCAAGAACACGATTGAGCGCGCGGTTTCATTGGCCGATGGCACCGAGCTCGGCATGCGCGACCTGCTCCCGGCCTCTCAGAAGACGCCGCCGGTCTTTCTACCCGGCGGCACCGCCGAACAGTTCGTCGAGAACGAGACCCCCTTCAAGGACGCCAAACAAAAGGTCGTAGATGCCTTCGAGGCGCAGTACCTCAAGGCGCTTCTCGACAAGCACGGCGACAACATCAGCCGGAGCGCTCGCGCGGCTGGTCTTACACGGTACCACCTCCGTGAGCTCGCCAAGAGATACGGCCTACGGGGCGATACTGGCGGCCATTCCGACGAAGATTGATGCCCCTCGGGTCCTGGGGCCTATATATTGAAAGCGATGGGTGGGATCGCGATTCTATGCGTCGTCGGGGCCGTGATGTCGTGGCCTGCGTCTACCGTGGCGCAGACCGCGGTCCCCGCGCCATCGTGGGCCAAGTCGATCGAGGTCGTCAATGACGGCGCACCCGCGATGCTCGCGCCGAACCCGGAAGCGCGCCGTCGGGGCACCATCGGCGCGGGCACCCGTCTCGGTTTTTCACGTCGGGTCTTTGGCGAAGGTTGCTCGACCGGCGTTTGGTACGAGACCGCCGACGATCTTTTCATCTGCGAGGAGCACGTAAGGCCCTCGACCGCTCCCCCGGGCCCTCAAGTCGAGCCGACGATCGAAGGGTCGCGCCTGCCACAGCGCTACGCGTTCGTTCGGGTCGACGGAACTCGCGCTTATTCGCACCCGAGCGACTACTTCGCGAATGACTACGTCGAGGCCCTCGGCCGCGGATTCGGGATCGTCGTCACCGGTGAGCAGGTTTACGGGGGCGTCGAGTTCGTGCGCACCCGCCGTTACCTCTGGGTCGAGCGAGGTTCGGTGCACTTCGTGGAGGGCAGCCCCTTCAAGGGCGTGCGGCTCGATCCCGGCGCGCCGATCGACATGGCGTGGGTCTCTCCCCGTCCATCCAAGGTCTACGACAAGCCGCACGGGCGGGTAGAACGGCGTCTACCGCGCCACTCCCCCGTTCGAATCGAAACCACCAAAGGTGCGTGGGCCAAGCTTGACGCGGGCGGCTGGATCAGGACTGCAAACCTGGCCCGCCCTAAAGTCGTCCCACCCCCCGAGGGCGTCGGCGCATATGACCGATGGATCGACGTCGACATCGAGCAGCAAGTTCTCGTGGCGTACCAAGGGCAAACGCCGAAGTACGCGACGTTGATCTCGTCCGGTCGGGACAACAAGGCATCCGAAACACCGCTCGGCGTCTTCGAGCTCTGGGCGAAGCTCGACTACACCGACATGGACGACATCGAGCGAACGGACGTTCACCAGAACTACTCGATCCAAGACGTCCCCTGGGTCCAGTTCTTCAAGGGCTCCTACGCCTTTCACGCGGCTTTTTGGCACAACGACTTCGGCCGACGCCGAAGCCACGGCTGTATCAATCTCTCCCCAATCGACGCCCGGTATCTGTTCCAGTTCACCGAGCCAGTGCTCCCCCCAGGATGGAACGCGATCCTGCCGATGCCGGAAGACCGCCCGACCGTGGTGCAGGTGCGTTAAGCAATCTAGCGCCAGCACGTGTGTTGAGGGGGAAAGACGCCCAGTTGGTGAGCGAGATCACAGCGATCTCAGAAAACTCAGAACGCGGTTGACCGACGCGCACGACGATGCATAAATAACCCTTATGGCTGTATATACCCCCAAAATGTTCTTTCTGTTTCTCCTAGGTCTTGCCCTCGGCTGTGGAACGGGCGGCCCCGATAGCGACGGATCGAGCAGCGCGCTCGAGATGCTGCCCCGCGACTCTGGCCCCGATGACAATCGCTGCTTGACCTGGCACATCAGCGACGATTCGGTTCCCGAGGATTGCATCTTGGAGTGCCCGCGCGGCGGCCCGACCGCTCCGATCGCGGTTCACTTCGAGTGCACCCAGATCCATATCGTCTCCTGCAAGGATCTTTCCAATGTCGTCCTCGATTGTGAAGACGGCGAGCACCACAAATTCGACGGGCTTCACGGTCAGTACGGAACCTTCGAACTGGATGGTTGCCTAATCGTCGGTGCTTGGGTGAAGGCCGGCAACAACGCAAGCGGCGACGGTCCTGGTTATGGCGAACGCTTCGACTCCGATCTCGACTGCGATGGCACCGGCGGAACCGGAGGAGCCGGTGGAACCGGCGGAACTGGTGGAACTGCTGGTACCGGCGGAATCGTGGTTCAGTAGAGCCTTCGCGATGATGCGGCGAATAGCAAGCTCTGCGGGAACTGCGCTTTCCGCTGAGGCGCAGATTCTGGCACTGTCGCTGACGCGGACTCTGCCGCTGGCGCTGACCCTGCCGCAGCTCTACAACTGCCGCTCAGTGCCCATCCGCTTCTACAAGTACGAAGGCCTTGGCAACGACTTCCTGATCGTCGAGAAGGAAGACTTGGCAGGCATGCAGTTCACGACCGAGCAGGCGATCGCGCTTTGCGATCGGCACCTCGGGGTTGGTGCGGATGGGGTGTTGGTGCTCGACGTGGCCTCGTCGTCGATGCACGTCATCAATTCAGATGGCTCCGTGCCCGAGATGTGCGGTAACGGCATTCGCTGCGCAGCCCTTCATCTCGCCCGGCGAAGCGATCAAAAGAACCTCGAGGTCGACATCGACACCGCTGCCGGCCCGCAGCCGTGTCACGTCGAGAACCACGGGCGCTCCGGTTCGGTCACGGTGCAGATGAAGGGCGCGTCGCTCTTTCCCCGCGACATCGGGTTGCAGAGCGAAGCGCCTTGGGTTGATGAGTTGCTACGGGTCGCGAACCGGGATCTTC
>CAXMND010000010.1:0-7565 GCA_964194675.1 uncultured Coxiellaceae bacterium
CCAAGATCAGCTACGACGGCACTTTCGGCTATGCAAACCAAGAGCAGACCGTCAATCGGCATGTCGGGAACTTCGATGTACGGCTCTTCCTATCGAGGCGCTTCTTTTTCGTCCCCGCGGCTGCCGGGTTCCTCAACGACAGGTTTACGAACCTCAAGTTTCGCGCCACGCCCGGTGCCGGTGCCGGGGTTCACCTCTTCGATACGAAAAAGGTCGAGTGGGACCTCGGCGCCTCGCTGGGGTACCAGTATACCCGTTTCCTGAGCTTGGAGGCCGGCGCGAAGAACCCGCGCAACGACGGGTTCGTCGGTTTCCATACCTACGCTGATTTCGACTTCACCGACGATGTGGAACTCGAGCTCGATTGGACCACCAACTTGGTTTACACGGGGCTCGGCCTCACCAACCACTTGGGCAGCGCGAAGTTCAGTGTAGAGATCACAGACATCTTCGACTTTGAAACGTCGTTCAAGTTCTTCCGCACGGAGAACCCGCCTCCGCGGCAGGACGGCACGGTCCCCAAGAAGAACGACTACCAGCTCATCGTCAGCATCGCGCTCAAGATCGGCTAGGTGCGGCACAGCGGCCCTCAAGAAAGGCATGGCGTGGTTCCGCGACGAGGTGCATAACTCTCCGAGATGTTGACACGCCTCTGCATTGTGATGCTCCTCGTTGCTGCCGGGACCGCTTGCAACAGGCATAACAAGCGAGCACAGACCACCGTTCTGCAGCGCGCCGCCTTTGACTTCCCGTGCCCCGAAAGCGAGCTCTCGCTGGCGGTTCTCCAGGCCAGAGGTGCTCGCTATATGGCGTCACAAATCGCCGCGTTCGGTTGTGAGAAGAGAGCGATCTACGTCTTCGACCCCGACAGCAATACATGGTTCCTCAACGGTGCCGTGTCTCCCGCTCATCTAGAACCGGACGAAGACGTCAAACTCGGGGGCGATGTTGCTGAGCACGTCCCCGGGGATCACGAGAAAGAAACCCTCGACGAAGAAACTGCTGTAGCCGACCCCAAGCCGGATGTTGGCGCGGTCCCATGAGAACACGAAGCCAGGGATGACGGCGAACGCGTTTCGCAAGTCGTCCAGATTAACCTCGAGCTGAAGGTCGACTGTCGGGTTATCTGCGTCGAGAGTGCCGTTTACCAGGACGTCGCTGACATAAGGCACCCAGCGCACGGTGAACGTGAAGGCGACCACGCGAGAGAGCCGCCATTCGACCATCCCCCAGAGCTGAAGGAAATCGATCACGACTGCGCCTTCGATATTGTCGCCTCCCGGCTGCGATTCGCCATCCCCGCTGACGGCGGTGAACAATGCTCCGAAGTGTGTGCTCACCTCGGGATTGATCCGCACGGACGCTGCGACAGAGACCGGCATCAGGAAATACCTCACTTTTGTGTTGTCGGACTGCAGGATGGTGCCTTCGAGGAATCCAGCCCCAACGCTCAGTGCCAGGCGTTTGCGGTCGTAGAAGGTCGACTTGAGCTCGAGGTTTGGGGCGACGTCCTGAAAGATCGCCCCGAGGAGCCAAGGCATGGTGTATGTCGAAACCTGTAGCTGGTCGATGATCCCGTAGCTCAGTTTCATCAAGCCTAGGCGGACCCCCCGCCGATGGAGGCTGTACGCCGTGCTATCGAGGAGCCGCACGTTGTAGGTGTGATAGGCCCGCGCCGAATTGGGAACGAGCCCCATTCCCGCCGAGGTCACACCCGCAAGGAGTGTTACCAGAAGAAGACTGTTCCTGATTCGTCGAAGCATTCCATGTCCTGAAGGCTGCAGCCGAACGTGCCATTCGCAGCACGGAGTCCCTGTTTAGTCCCTTGAAAAAAATAGTTGAACGTCTCCGCTAGCGGCTGTTCGCCGATGTCCACCAGGATCTCGAGCCCATCGGTGTCTGCTAGTTTGACTCGGAAGCTCTGGTCGATGGGGAAGTCGCTTCCGACAAACCCGATGGTTCCCTCCAGGACGAAAGTGACGAGCAGCTCTGTGATGTCCTCATCGAGCGGCACGGGGTCACCCAAGTCGACCGCGACGCCCCCGTCGTACGAAGCTTCGGAACATCCAGCAGCTTCGCAATTGCCGCTTTCGATGGGCACGAGGTACAGACAGTTGTCGGCGGTGCCCCAAACGACGCGGCCGATCCCTCCACTGTCTAGTGTCATCCACAGATCGATCTTGCCGTTTGCGGGGTCGGCTTCATAGTCGGGATCGAATTGCCTTTCGTCCCACCCATCACAGATGAAGCTGACCTGGACCGCCCCATTGGGGCTTGGAAACGTCACCCCACCGCCGCAAGTGCCATCCGAACAATCCGCGTCGTCGGCGCAGGCGCTGCCATCATTGCAAGTCGCATCGAGAACGAGGTCACCATTCTCATTGGTGCTCTGCTCGAGCTCCTGTTGGACTTCGATGATCACGTCCAGGATCTCCTCGAAGATCTCCGAATCCTCAATCTCTTTGGCAGCCTCGGCGATTTCATCGGCAACCGCAGCCATGATCTCGCCGTCGACGACGGCGCTTGGGTTTTTATAAGCGTTGAGCACCGGCTGAAGATCGGGGGCAGGGGGTATATCGAGCGAAGCGCACGACAAGCCTGCCGTACAAAGGAGAGAGAGGGTCGCGAGTAAGAATAATCGGGCCATAATGGCTCGACCATAGTCGCGCTGCGTGGAGAGTTCCACTCGACTAACCGTCAAGGCAGTTACCCTAAGCCCGGATCTTGGATGGGAGACGCTTGATGATCTGAATCACCGCGATCGGAATCAGAAACCAGCCGAGAGTCCATGCGCCCGGCCCGACGAACGCGAGCGCGGTGTTCAGCAAAGCGGTGGTTGGCTCCACGAACGCGCCCCGCGCCACTTCGACTTTCTGTTCGTCGGAAAGGTCGGGGTCCACGAAGCCTTTCTTTTGAGCATACGCAAAGCCCGTAAGTCCGATGAACCCCGAAATCGCCAGGCAGAGGCTTTGGCCGACCGGGGAGGAGAGGCTTTCGAGCGCTGGGTCCGCAACCGCGAAGAACAAGAACATGCAGACGAAGAACAGTTGAAGGAGCACCAACAAGGTGTGCCCTGGATTCGTCCGGGTTAGCGGTCCGAGGAGCTTGTGCGTCAGGTTCCACGAGATCAATGTCAGCCCCACGGCGATGATGAGCCGCAAGAGGTCGATCGAGTTGTCGATGAGCAGCGAGAGTAGGCCGTATGGAAGCTCCTCCCAGGCCATGTCTTCCGTATGGGGCAGGTACTGGATGAAATCGACGAACAGCACCGCGTACGCGACGTCGAGAAAGGTTTGCAGCCTCCGTAGACGTTTCCTCCCCTGTCGCGCGTCGCTAGTCTCGTCGGTCATTTCTCGCTTCTCTGATTTGACTCGACCTTTGGGCTTGCCCCTTTGAGAGACTGACGAACCCTGGTATGCCGCGTTCTCAGGGTTGGCGAGTCCGCCGGAGTAAGCCGCCGACGTCGAAAAATGTCAATGCGTTACTCACTCTTGCCTTCGACTCAAACAGCCCCGCACTACGGGGCGCTCCTGGTAGTTCTATTGATCCTCATCGTGGTGGCGCCGCTGGTGCCGGCCGAGAGGGGCGGCCATTGGGTCGAGTTCTTTTTCGACCTCGTGCTTCTCTCGGGCGCCTATTCGGCTGCTTGGCAGAGCAAGCATCGTTTCCCGTTTCTTGCGCTCACGGTGGTGACCCTCGTGATGCGCTGGACGGAAATCTTCTCGGAGCACATCGGATATTCGTTCGGCTCCATCTCGATCACGATCGTTTGGATCACGTACGCCATCGCGCTGATCGTCGCTGCTCTGTTTCGGATGCGCCGCGTGAGTACCAACGCGATCTTTGGCGCAATCGTCGCCTATCTCCTGGCCGGAGTGGCCTTCGCGTTCCTGTTCGAGCTGATCGAGCTGTCCCATCCCGGCTCGTTTTCGGGCGTTACGGAGAGCGGGACTGGACGCGAAATAGGGAACGGATTGCTCTACTTCAGCTTCGTATGCCTCACTACCATGGGATACGGGGACATCGTTCCCGTATCGAATCTCGCTCGACCTCTCTCCGTGCTCGAGGGCGCGTTCGGGACGCTCTATCTTGCCGTCATGATCGCGAGGCTCGTCGGTCTACACATCGTGTCAGAGAGACAAACCGACGATTGACGATAATCCTCTGTCCGGGCATAAGGCGTTTCATGGTCGCTCGGCTTTCCCTGCTGCTTCTCATGGCCACTGTTGGTTTCGCCTGCGCTCACAACAGACGTTCCGAGCGAACGGTCCTCGAACGGGCGTCCTTCGATTTCCACTGCCCCAAAGACCAGATCGAGCTCATCGTCATTGACGAAGAGGGTGCGCGTCACCTCGCATCTCAAATCGCGGCGCACGGTTGCGAGAAGAAAGCGGTCTACATCTTCTATCCGGACATCGACACCTGGGTGATCAACGGCTCAGTGAGGACGACGTCTGCCGAGCACGATCCCCACGCCTATCACGGGAAGCGCAAAAACAGGCAAGAGGAGAAGGCCGACAAGATGGCGAAGAAGCAGGTCGAGAAGAGTGTGAAGAAGGAAGAGAAGCAGGCCAAGGAGCTCCTGAAGCCCCCCCCCGATTAAACAGCGTCAGATAGCTTCCGATCCATCCCGCGATCCGGCCTCGCTGTGTGCTGACGCTGTTTAGCTCGGCCAGAACCCAGCAATGCGCTGAATCATCCAGAACGATGCCAACGAGCCGACCAGATATGCGGTCGGCGCCTCGAACGGCCGGAAGTCCGCGAGAGAGAAGTGGCGCTTCCCAGTAGCGCGGGCGGCGAGTCGCAGCGCTTGGTAGGCGAAGATCACACCAACCACGAACGCGATTTGTCCTAGCTCGACGCCCAGGTTGAAGAAGAGGAGGGCGGCTGGGATTTCGGTCTGGGGCAAGCCGGTTTCGCCAAGGACCGCCGCGAAGCCGAAGCCGTGGAGCAGCCCAAACGTCGAGGCAACGGCGATCGGATACCGATAGGTGAGGCTATTCTCGTCACCTCGAACAATCTCGACCGCCAGAAAGACGATGCTCAAGGCGATGGCGGCTTCGACCGGCGCGACGGGGACCTGCACGACGTGAAGCGCGCTCAACGCGAGCGTGATCGAGTGTGCGATCGTGAAGCCGGTGATCGTGATCAGAATGCGGCGACCCGTCCGGGCGATGAGAAGTAGACACACCAAGAACAAGAGGTGGTCGTAACCTCCAAGGATGTGGCGCACCCCGAGGGCGAGGTAGTCCTTCGCCACGCTGCCAAAGCTCTCGCGTGCAGGGATCTCGAGGCTAGTCTCGCCCGGGGTTCCGAGCAGGGAGTGGCTCTGACCCGAGTGCCATGAAATGCGAACAAGGGTGGACACGGACGGGTTGAAGACGGGGTAGTGGATGCCGATCGCGCGACCCGAGGGATCCTCGACGCAACGGTAGATGCTTCGCGCCCCGCCACGGCGTCCGCTCGGGGAAGCCGTTCTTGGCGTTATGAGCTCACAATCCGGCGGCAGGGTGACCTCGGGAGCGTTTCCAGAAGGCACCGACGGCGGCGTCTTCCACTGCACCGAAAACAGGAGCGGCTCCTCCTCGATGATCTCCACATAGAGCGGGCGATTCTCGTGGGCATGGGCGTTCGACGTCGAGGCGAGGACCCAGCCCGCGGCTATGAGACAGAGCGCTAACCTCACGGCGTGGCCGCTCTCTCAACACCCGCGTCGGACCGCTCGTCACGCTGATACACGATGCGGACGTCGTAGGCACCCACGATGTCATCGATGGCTTCGGCGGTTCGCTCGCGCACGGCAGCCCGACGCGCGTCGTCGATAACCCGGCCTTCGATCTCCTCGAGGGTCGGCTCGCGACCCGGCTCGTTCGTCGTGAGCATGACGAGGTGCACGCCATACGGAGAGTCGAAGGGCCCGACCCAGACCTCGTCGTTTGCCGGGAGCTCGAACAGCGCTTTCGCCATGTCGACCCCGAAATGACTCGCTACGTATTCGGGAGTCCGCTCCACGTAGTTGACGTGATAAAGGAAGCGCTCCCCGTGCTGCGGCGCTTCGCTGAACAGCACTTCGTCTCGATTGAGCCCAGCGAGCTTCCTTTTCGCCAACGCCCGCGCCTGTTCGCGCGAGCGATCCTCGGTGTCGAAGAAGATGTGAGTAAACGTGACGTACGGCTCGACGAAGTAGTCGTCTTTGTTGGCTTCGAAGTAACGGCGTAGCGCGGCCTCGTCGACTGCGGAGCTCGCCTCGGCAAAGCCCTCCGTGATGAACTCTACTTTCTGCACGAGGCGACGTCGAATGACGTAATCGTCGCGGTCCAGCCCGAGGGCGAGCGCTTCTCGATGCAGCACTTCCTCACGCACGTGGTCGTCGATCAGCCGTGTGAGCGCCTCATCGGACAAATTGTCGAGCCGAGCTGCGGCGACCGAGGACTCGAACGTCTTGGTTCGGTATTGCACGAACGTTAGAAGGGCATCCCGATCGACGACGATCACGTACGGGTCGCCATCGACGTCGGTTTCGCGATTGACGATTCCGAAGAGGACGAACAAACCCAAGCCGGCCGCCAGGAAGTGAACTAGCGGTTCTTTGAGGAGCCTCTTCAAGGCTAGGGCGTATACCAGATTGGTGAGGAGTAGGCCCGCTCCTGAATCGTAACCGGGTGGCCTGTTTTCTCCGGGTCCATGCCTAGGGCGATGGCGTCGTAAAGGGTGTGGCGGGGCGTGGGGATCTGGAGAACGCGGACATAGTAGAAGGCTCGTGCCTTCGGGTCGAAGTCCGGGTCTTCCCAAGCGGTGGATAGGTATGGATCTCCGATTTCGTTGGTGTACATGCCGGTGGCGAAGTTCACGGTGTTGCCGACCGGCTTCAAAGTGCCGTCGGAGCGAAGCTCCCGTTCATCCGACCAGGCCACGTTGTAGACTTTCTCTTGGGCCGTGCCGTCTGCCGTGAGCCAGCCCTTCACGATCTGAACCCGGTCGAGGTTCGCGTTCTTCGGGTCTTTGATCGCGTACACTAGGAACCTCGGTGCTTTGCCTTCCGGGGCTTGGGTCAGGTCGCCACCCATTGGAACTCCAGAGTTGTAGCCGATCTGCGCGAGGTCTTTGTCGTCGGCGTCGTCGCTGTCGAAGTCCCAACCACCGAAAAAGCGAACTCGGATTCGTGGGCCCGTGGATGCATACACCTCCTTTCGCTGAAAAGCGGCGAAGATCGGCTCGCGGGCGTTCTCGTCGGTCCAGACCGCCGCCAGCCCTGAGGCTGACATGTCGGCGCCGAAGCCCTCGATGCCGAGGAAGGTGCCAAAGGTGTTCTTGGGCGTGGAGTCGAATGCGGTCTTGCCGTGGAAGTTGTCCTCCTCGGCGCTGGCCGCAGTCGTGTGGGAGTCCGTCGCCCCGATCACGCCGAACTTGTACGGGTTCACACCGATCCCGGTCTCCAGCTCGAGCCCGCGGAGCAGCGCGGAGCGCACGTAGTCGCCGGCCTGGAAGACGTGGTCTCCAGCACTGCCGAGCGAATCCGCTTCGATCAGGTGGGCGAAGGTTTCGAAGTCCGCGAACTCATCGTT
>CAXMND010000011.1:0-6086 GCA_964194675.1 uncultured Coxiellaceae bacterium
GGCACGAAGTTCTGGTCGCCCACCGGAGGGCGGACGTACTTGTAGTTGTTCTGCCGTTCAGGGAGCTCGAGGCGAGGCGCCGGGACTTTTTGGTAGGGGATCAATCCGAGAAGATGCGAGATCACGTTTAGTCGCGCGCGCCTCTTTTCGTCGCCCCGCACCACGTACCAGGGCGCTTGCTTGATGTCGGTGTGCGCGAACATCTCGTCCTTGGCCTTCGAGTAGTCCACCCAGTGCTTGCGCGACTCGAGGTCGATGTCGCTGACCTTCCATCGTCGAACCGGATCGTTGATGCGCTTCTTGAATCGCCGTTCCTGCTCGTCGTCGCTGACCGAGAACCAGTATTTGATCAGGATGATCCCCGAACGGACCAGCATGCGTTCGAACTCGGGGCATGTCCTCAGAAACTCTAGGTACTCGTCCTCGGTGCAGAACCCCATCACTCTTTCGACACCGGCACGGTTGTACCAACTCCGATCGAAGCAGACCATCTCGCCCGCTGCCGGGAGATGCGCGACGTACCGTTGAAAGTACCACTGCGTCGCTTGTCGTTCAGTAGGTTTGGCGAGCGCGACGACTCGGCAGATGCGGGGGTTGAGGTTCTGGGTAATCCGCTTGATGGAGCCGCCCTTGCCAGCGGCGTCCCGACCTTCGAAAATGACCACGACTTTGAGGCCTTGCGTGCGAACCCACTTCTGGAGGCGAACGAGCTCGATCTGAAAGCCCGCCATGGCCTCGTCGTACTCAGCCTTCTTGAGCTTCGGCTTCTTAGGCGGTTTTTCGTCGGCTTCGATCGGCGTAGTACTCATGCGGACCTCGTAAGATTCGATGATATACAATACCCGAGACATGCTGAACCCAAAGCTTCCGCCGTACGACATCGGCGAATGGCAGAAGAAACCGTTCCCCGAGCGCTTGAAAATGGTCTGCCAGTCGTGGGCCCTCCAGGGCTATGGAACGCCCTGGCCGATCTACATCGTCTACATTCTCAAAGTCGTCTTCTACGTCTGGGCGTGGAGTTTCTTCTGCTCGTTCACGACGGGGCTCGGTGACCTGCGCGCATTCGGTTCTTGGTACTTCGAGCCGATCGCGTTTCAGAAGGCGGTGCTCTGGAGCATGGCGTTCGAAGCCATTGGGCTCGGCTGTGGGAGCGGGCCACTGACGGGACGGTACAACCCACCTTTGGGAGGCGCCCTCTATTTCATGCGGCCCGGGACGACGAAGATGCCACTCATTCCGGGGCTGCCGTTGCTTGGAGGCTCGAAGCGTTCGGTCCTCGACGTTGCGCTCTACCTCGCCTACCTCGCGACCCTGTTTCGTGCCCTCATCGCGCCAGAGCTCAGCCTCGAGCTACTGCTCCCTCCTGTCCTCATCCTCCCCGTCCTCGGGCTTGCGGACAAGACGATCTTCTTGGCTTCGCGGGGGGAGCACTACTACACCGCGCTAGTCGTCTTCCTGTTCGCCGCCGAGTGGATCCCCGGTACGAAGTTCGTGTGGGTCGCGGTTTGGATGTGGGCGGCAACCTCGAAGCTCAACCATCATTTTCCCTCCGTCGTCGCCGTGATGCAGAGCAATAGCCCGCTCACGGGGTTCGGCTCGATTCGGAAGCTGTTGTTCCGTAGCTATCCCGACGACCTCCGCCCCTCCACCCTCACGCGCTTCATGGCGCACGCTGGCACCGCCGTGGAACTCACCTTCCCACTCGTCCTGCTCTTCAGTGACGGAGGAACGACGACGACCGTCGCGCTCGTGACGATGGTGCTTTTCCACACCTTCATCACGAGCAGCATTCCGATGGGGGTGCCGATCGAATGGAACGTGATCATGGTCTATGGCGCGTTCGTCTTGTTCGGACACTACGCCGACGTGAGCGCGTTCTCGATCATGTCTCCTCTCTTGATTGCGTTCCTGGTCTTTTCCGTGGTGCTCGTGCCGCTCTACGGAAACCTGGTGCCTTCTCGGGTCTCGTTTCTATCCTCGATGCGGTACTACGCGGGCAACTGGCCCTACGGCGTCTGGCTTTTCAAGGGGGACAGCTCGAAGAAGCTCGATGAGCATCTGACCAAGACCTCGCCTCGGGTGCAGGATCAACTGGCAAAACTCTACGATGAGGACACGATCACAGCGGTGATATCCACGGTCATGGCGTTTCGCGCGATGCACCTCCAAGGCCGCGCTCTCCAGCTCCTCTTGCCAAAGGCAATCGACAACATCGACGACTACGAATACCTCGACGGCGAGCTCGTTGCCGGCGTCGTCATCGGCTGGAATTTCGGGGACGGACACCTCCACAACATGCAGCTGCTCAGGGCCGTTCAGGAGCAGTGCGGGTTCAAGGAAGGTGAGCTTCGGTGCATCTTCGTCGAGTCGCAACCCATGGGGCAGCCGACGGTGGCCTGGACCATCGCAGACGCCGCCACCGGCGTGCTCGAAACCGGCAAGATCAATGTGAATGATCTTCGCAAGCTTCAACCCTGGCCCGACGCGGCGAGCTGGGCTAGCGCGTGCTCTAACTCTGTGGCGGGATCTTCAAGTTGAGCTTGATGACGACCTTGTCGCGAATTAAGTCGTCCGGCATTCCCGGGTACGCGATGCCGAAGTCCTGACGATCGATCGCGAACTCCGCGTTGCCTGATATTCCTCCATCGGCGTTCTTGCTGAAGGTCGCGGGAAATGTGATCGACTTGGTCTGCCCATGAAGCGTCAGGTCGCCCGTGATCGTCTGCCCCGTCTCGGTCTTGCCGATCGACGTCGATTTGAACTTGGCGAATGGATACTTCGCCACATCGAAGAAGTCCGGAGACTTCAGATGCTTGGTGAGCTTCTCGCGATCGGCGTAGAGAGACGCCGTTTCGATCGTGACCTCGAGGACACTGTCCTCGAGCGGGTCGCGGAGGTCGACTGTTCCCGCGAACCTGGTGAAGCCACCCTCGTGGCTCCGTGTCACCTTGGCTCCAACGAATTCGATTTTCGTGTTCTCTGGAGTGATGGGAAGCTGGGAGCCAACTTCGCCGCCACCAGGATCGGCCGGCTTGGGCGCTTCACCCTTCTCGTACGGCGCCTCGACGGTAGCACTCTCGACCTCTGCTCCTGGGTTCTCGCACCCCGCGGCCAAGCCGAGGGCGACGACCAACACGATAGCTCGCATAGATTCCTCCTTGCGGCATTTACACTTTGTCGACAGGCACAGTCCAGAAATATCCGAAATTGCTAAATAAATCAGCGTTTTAGACGAATGACCCTATTGTACGCTATTCACTAGCGGGGTGCGCGGTTGTCGCCTAGTCTTCGCGCACCTGAGGGGAAGGAGCAGCTGGAACAATGACAGCAAGAGCAATTAGTGTATTCGCTTTGGTACTCGCAATGGCGAGCCCCGCCTTGGCCGGCCCAACAAATTCGGTGATCGGCGGTAAGAAGCTCGAACAGGACATGGTCCACAGCGGCGGCGTCGGTTACCCGGCCGTGCTCTACGAGTGGTGGAACAAGGGTAAGGGCAACCTCGACTGGGGTCTTGCCGGTGAGCTGGTCTACGGCGACTGGCCGGCCGCGAACAGCGGCGGGCGGTTCATCAAGATCGGGCTCGGCATCGACGGCATGATGCGCTGGCACCTCGCAACCAGGAAACATCCCAAGGTCACCAACGACATCGCCATCTTGGCCAAGCCGGGCATCTTGATCTCGGGCAACCGGGGCGATACGTTCACCTTCGGCATCATGGGTGAGGCACTGGTGCCGGTCTCGATCGACGTGCACGAGCGAGTCAGCGTGGTCGTCGGCGGCGCATTCATCATCAGGGGTTACATCAACAGCGACATCTCAAATTTTGGTCAGATACCGTTGCTCATTCGTATGGGCGTAGAGATCAATGCCAATGAGAACCTGGCGCCTTGGTTCTTCTTTGATCTCGGCCCAGGCATCAACATCGGGAGCGCCGTCTCGGGTGCGGAGTTCGCGTGGCGCATCGGCTTCGGCACGGCATTCTGGGGTGTCATGCACAAGAACAAGAACAAGAGCGACGCTGCAGGTGGCGAAGAAGAAGTCGTCGTGGTTGAAGAGGTCGTGGTTGAAGAAACCGAATAGGCTAAGGCCAAGCGCTTGATTTCGGGGACTGTCCTTACAAAAAAGGGACAGTCCCCTTTTCTTTGTAGCCATGGACGCGCGCTGGCCAAGCGTGCATGATGGGCCCTTCAAAAAGGAGCGTCTCGTGCACGACAAAGAAACCACCAGCTTTATGCGTTCACTTTGCATGGGACGCATCGAACAGGACGTGATCTGCCCCTTCCCGGTCATGTCCGACTCTCAAAAGGAAACGCTTACGGACATTTCGGGCGCGCTCGAGGGGTTGCTCGGGCCGCGCGCCGAGGACTTCCGCAAGTGGGATGTCGCGGGAGAGCTGCCCGAAGACTTCATCGACGAGCTCAGAGAGTTCGGGATGTTCGGATTGATCATCTCAGAAGACCACGGCGGCATGGGACTCGGCAATATGGCCTACTCGCGCACGCTGCAAGAAGTCGCGAAGTACGACGCCTCCGTGGCGGTGACGATCGGGGCGCACAGCTCGATCGGGATGCGTGGCCTGTTGCTCTTCGGCACCGACGAGCAGAACGAGCGCTACATGCCGAGGCTCGCCACGGGCGAAATGATCGCTGCCTATTGTTTGACCGAGCCTGGCGCCGGTTCCGACGCGGCAGCCGTTAAAACGACGGCGGTCAAAGAGGGCGATCATTGGGTCATCAACGGGAACAAGCTCTGGATCACCAATGGCGGCATCGCGGACTTCTTCACGGTGTTTGCGAAGACCCACGAAGAAGGCGGTCGGGGCAAGATGACCGCCTTCATCGTCACCAAGGACATGGAAGGCGTCAGCGTCGGTCCCCACGAAGACAAGATGGGTCTCCGCACGAACCCCACGACGACGGTTCACTTCGACGGTGTGAGGGTACCGGACGCAAACGTGCTCGGCGAGGTTGGCCAAGGGTTCAAGGTTGCCATGATGATCTTGAACAGCGGTCGCACGGGCCTCGGGGGAGGCTCCGTCGGCGCCATGAAGCGTCTGATCGAGCTTTCCACCAAGCAAGCCAACGAGCGAACGACGTTCGGCGAGCCGATTTCGAGCTACGGCCTGATCAAGAAGAAGGTCGGGCAGATGGTGATCGACTGCTACACGTCCGAAGCGGTCGTCACTATGGTGGGCGGGCTGATCGACGCGGGCTACAAGGAGTACCAGGTCGAAGCTGCCATCTCGAAGGTCTATGCCACCGAGTGTCTGTGGAAGACCGCCGACGAGGCGCTTCAGATCGCCGGCGGAAATGGCTTCATGCGCGAGTATCCGTACGAGCGCGTCGTCCGTGACTGCCGCATCAACCGTATCTTCGAGGGCACCAGCGAGATCTTGAGGTTGCTCATCGCATTGACCGCGATGAACGACGTCGCCAGCCAACTCCAAGAGCTGTCCTCGACCATGAAGGACATCTTCAACAACCCGATCAAGGGCTTCGGAGTCTTGTCGGACTACGCGCGCAAGCACGCTGCGCTACGAACCGGGATCGGCGGGGAACGGGGCTTCCAGAAGCTCAACGACGCCATTCAGGAGCAGGCCAAAATCTTCGAAGAGGAAACGCGGTATCTCGCGCAAGCTACCGACCGGATCCTTCGAAAGCACGGCAAGAGCATCATCGGCAAGCAGCTTGCGAGCCATCGCTTGGCGGAAATCATGATCGACCTGTTTGTGATGGCGTGCACCATCAGTCGCGTTCAGGGTTCGATCGACGCCGATGGCGTCGAGGGCGCGTCGCTCGAGATCCAGATCTTGAAGACGTTTACCCGCGAGGCCAAGATCCGCATCAAACACAACTTCCGCCGAATCGACAGCAATGATGACGAAATCGTCAAAGCCCTCGCCGACGACGCCTTCGAGGCCGAGCGCTTCCGCTGGGACACCATTTAGTGTGCGAGAGATTTTCGTTTGTGGTCGAGCGCGCCCGCAGAGAGCGACTGAGAGGTACGTCTGTACCTCGCAGGGCTGCGTAGCAGCGGTGCGTAGCGCCAACGAGGACGTAAGCCGACCACAAGCGAAAAGATCCGCA
>CAXMND010000012.1:0-9997 GCA_964194675.1 uncultured Coxiellaceae bacterium
GTCGCCGTTGTCGTCCCACCAGTCGTACCAGATGTTCTGCCGGTTGATGTTGTAGTTCAGGAAGTCCGTCGAAAAGTAGGCAGGATCGTCCGCGCTGGTGGACCGGTCGATGGTCGGGCGCTCGAGTCGGAAATAGCCCGCTCGCTCGAAGCGCGAGTCGACCCAGTTCACCGGCGCGTATTGGCGCTGGTCGCTCACCCGCAGGAAACTGTTTCGCACATAGAGCGCGGCGCTCGTGCACAGAGGTGCATCCGTGTAGTTCGAAACGCAGAAGTTGACCATCTCCCCGGTGAATGGATCGCGCAAAGTGCCCGGCGCGAGGAGCTCTTGGGTTACGAAGTCGAAGGCATACAGCTCCTCTTTCGGGTAGTCCGATGCCCACGGCCTTTCATGCTCCCCGCAGTCCTCGCCCTCGTCTTCGAGCCCGTCGCACGGCATGAAATGGAAGCGCAGCTGCCAAGAATCCGGAAACTCGGACTCTGCTTGAATGAAGAGATTTGCTGACTGCCTTTCGAAGATCCCGAGGATTTCATTCAGCTCACTGATTTGGCCGTAGTACCCAGGTAGGGTGTTGTCCGCCCAGTTCACGCGCATGAACTCGCGCTCGTACCAGGGTCGATCGGTGTCGTTCTCCTCGATGATGTTGAGCTCTTCGCCCGTCGAATCCGTATACGCGCGACGAATATCGAAGTGCTTTTCGATTTCGAACGCGGCCACTGGCTGACCGAGGATCGTGCCGGGCTCCGGTGACCCAGGGTTAGCGCCCTCGAGGAGCTCGTAGTCTCGGAAGGCCAGCAGGGTTTTCTCTTCGATCACCCAGCGAATGCGAGGCATCGAAGCGAGGTCGGAGCCCTGGAAATCGTACGCCGTGTCACCGGGGAAGCTGCCTAGCTGGCCGCCTTCGTAGTCGACGTCGATGACGGTGCGACCGAAGTACCACGACGAGTTCTCGAAGAAGCTCTTTTTTACCGCATTGGTGCCAACGCGATCGACCGGTGCCTTTTGCTTCCCACAACCCGCGACGGAACTAAGTAGCGTAAGAAAAAGCAGCGGAGCGTATAGACGCACGCATCTCATTAAGGCCCTCCCGACTGACGGTCCTCCATTCTACGCGTTATTCAAGCCAAACGACACCTACAGGACACCACAGCCGCGTACGGGTTGGCTTGCTCGCCTGAACTTTCTACGATTTGAGGGTGCGGATCCACACCTTGAGGGGGGCAAAGCTCGAAGAATCCGTTCTCGGGGCGTCGAGCTCGCGGGCGCGGCCTATCATGCGTGTGCTCGAGGAGGGGCTCGAGGCGGCGGCGCTTGGGGTGCGCGCAACCGCAGGAGCGATCTTCGTCGGGGCACGGACGGACGCGCTTCGGTGTGTTGCCGCATTCGGCCCTCAGGCGAAGTACGTTCTCGAGCACGGTCAGCCGTTCAACCATGCTCTCGCAAAGCGCGCGCTCGCTCGACGAATGCCGCTCATCGTTTCGAGGCCAGATCTCGATCCGCAGTTCCGGCCTCGGTCGTCACGACGAACCAAACAAGCCCTCATCGGCCGACTGCATGACGGAGATCAAACCCTGGGGTTGCTGCAGCTCGTCAACCCCCAGGAACGCTTCGGTGAGCACGAAGCACAAGTCATCGTAGGACTCAGTCGAACCATCACGACATCGCTCGTCCAAACGACCTCTTTGCGAAAGCAGGAGCTCCTCGCCGCGCATGACCCGCTGACGGGGCTTCGCAATATACGCGAGCTCGACAACGAGCTCATGCGAGCCGTCGGCTCGGCACGACGGGCCGAAAGAGACATGGCGTTGATGTTCGTCGACGTGGACCACCTGAAGAAGGTGAACAGCAAACTAGGACACGCGGCCGGCAGCGAGGCGCTCAAACGAACCGGCAAGGCTCTCGGCGAGGCCGCCGCAGATATCGGTGCTGTCTTTCGTTTCGGTGGGGACGAGTTCGTCGTAGTGCAAAGGTACGCCTCGAAAGAGAGCGCACGGGCACTCGCCGATCATCTGAGAAGCCACGTCGCCGCAAGCACCGCCGGGCCGATGCGACCACACGGGGTGCTCCCGAAGATCACGGTTTCGGTGGGCGTCGCAACCCTTAGCGGGCTGCGTCATCTCAACGGCCAACCCCCGAGGAACCTCCGCGCGCGGTTAATGACGACAGCCGATCGGGCGCTTTTCCGTGCCAAATCCGCCGGTAGAAATCGAGTCGTGCTAGCCACTGCCCGTGACGACCGCCTTTAGTGTGCGGGTAGGCGATAGCGTGGGGGCGGTGGGGCGGGACCAATTGACGGGCCGCAGGCCCGACCGGGATCACCACGCGGCCGTCTAGGCGGGGGCGCTCGACCACAAACGAAAATCCCTCGCACACTACGTTTGTAGTTACGCAACTTTGCTGAGGTAGTCTTCGGTGGTGGTTTCTACTCGTGCTTGAACTTCGGCGGGGTCGACTTCGACGAACTTCTCGTCCGGAGTGACTTTGAAGAGCGGCTGGCCTTTGGCGACGATCGTCCCGTCCGTGTTGACGAGGATCTTGTCGATCGTGCCTGCGAACGGCGCGTAGACCTTGTTGAACATCTTCATGACCTCGACGACGTACAGCGGATCGCCGATTTCGAAGTGCTGGCCCTCTTCGATGAACTTCGGCAGGCCGGGCGCTTCTTGCGCGTAGTACATACCGCCGCTGGCCGCGACGATCTCATCCGCCTTGTTCGCGGGAGGCGGCACGAGGATCTTCTTCATCTCGGCCTGGTGGTCCGCATCGAGCAGGCGCTCAGGGATCGTTATCGTGAGGTCGTCGTTGACGCACAGGTCGTAGAAGCCAACCTTCTCGGCGAGGAGGGGCAGAAGCCCGAGGAGCTCGGTGCCGAGTTGGAACCCGAGATGGGCCTCGCGAGCTTGCTTCCATTCGGCCGCCTCGAAGCCGGCCGCCGGGGCTTCACCGCGAAGCAACGCGTCGAGCTCGGTCCACGGAAGCTCGCCGACTCGATCCCCGACCGCGGCGTAGAACGCCTCGCCTTCATCGAGTACGAGTTGGTCCTGCTCCCAAATGCGGTGAGCGGCCGGCGCATCGACGGTCGCCTCCATGTGTAGGAGCCTATAGGTGTCGCTCAGGAGCAGGAGTGGATTGCGGTGCCAGGTCACCCGGCGGTTGCTGACGTCGAAGTCTCCACGGTGAACGCTCAGCCAGGCCGAAAGAAGATGTGGTTCGCGAAACAGCCTGCGAAGAGGCCGCCCGAGCAGAGTAGCCTTCAGCAGCGAGACCTCGTCAGTCGCCTTGGCCGCACCGGGATCGTCCGCCGCTACCATCAGGTAGTGGCTGCACAAGCGTTTGTACGCGTAGTCGACGTCGATGTGGTTGGCCTCATCGAGGAGCTCGCCTATCAACGTCAGGTAGGGCACCACGAAACGGGTCGTTGGTTTGGCATCGACCCCGTTCGCCAGGAACCAACTGACGAGTCCGTAGTGAAACTGGAGGTTGGTTTGAAGCTCCGGCCCGCGAAGAACCGTCTGACGAAGGACCTCTCGTAGCTGCTCGTAGCTCGCGCGCCGGTCGCTTCCAGTGGTGACCAAGAGCGCGATGTTGCTGTCGTACGCGCCCGCAAGCTTGTAGCGCATGAAGAGACCCGTATCGGGATTCTTGAAGCAGATCCCTTGATCGTCGCGAACTTCGCCTTCGATCGGGTCCGACCAGAAAATGATCTCGCCGCCCGCGTGCGGAGACAAAGACTGGTCAGTCGCGTTGAGCCGGGCCTCGACCGCGGCCGCGTCGCGTCGAATGCGCTCGGGTCGCGGCAACCGGCTCTTGTGCTTCGCGAGTAAAGCCATGGCCTCTACGACCGAGGTCACGTCGAAGTAGTCCTCGGCGTCGTTCGGGTTTCGGAAGCGAAGTGAATAGCAGAGCTCGGACACGCGGTGCTCGACCTGAATTCGCGTATTCACTTCCATGAAGTAGTGGCGTGCTCCGTCGACGATGCACTCGAAAGTCGACGCGGAGTCGAGGCCTACCTCCTGGCCAAATCGCTCCGCTTCTTCCTCCATTCGGCAAAGAATGGTGAGGTCCTGGCCGATCGCCGCGGCAGCGCTGTCGTTCCCTGCTTCGCGCTCGCGCTCGACCGCCTTTTTTAGCGTCTCTTGGGTGATGGACGCCTCGAGCAGCTTCTGTTCGTGCATCTGCAGCGAGCAATCGCGACCCCCGAGTGAGATGCACCAGTCGCCGTTTCCGAGAAGCTGAATTTCGTTGTGGCGCGTCGTCTCGATGTTGAGCTCGGTGAGGATGTTCTTGTTGTCGCCCACCCCGAGGGCCTTCACCTCGCCGAGGATCTCGCGGACCATCGCAGGCGCCTGGTCTGCGCTGCTGACGATGCGCTGGCCCTTGCCGCCGCCTCCGCCGATCGCCTTGAGGCGGACACGACTGCCCGGGTTGGTCTCGAGGATTGAGGCGACCCCGAGTTGGATTTGTTCTCCGAGCTCGTCGACAGTGTAGAGATCGATGCCCGCATTGTAAGATGCATTGAGAAGCGCCTCGGCAACCTCCTCGATGGCCAGGCTCTCGTCACCCAGCGCCGCGACTTCGAGCCCGTGCTGAGAGGCCACGGACCTCAAGGCGGCGCGGTCGCCGTGCTTACGCAGCAAGAGGCGTGTGGTTGCGTCGTTGATGCCCGGAGTGACGCTCACATCGACGCGTTCCGCCGTACGTTTAGCCTCGTCCTTGAAGCCCGCCGCTTGCACGGTGTGAGAGCCCGGGCCGATGAACCGGAGCCCTGCCTCTTCGATCGACCGAACGAACTCTTCGTCCTCAGCCATGAACCCATAGCCCGCGAAGATGTAGCCGTAACCGTTCATCTTCGCGATCTGGATGATCTCTCGGATCCGCCCGGTGCGCTCTTCTTTGGTCGCGCCGGTGTAGTCCGCAACCGCATGGACGCGAGATGGATCGAGTCGGCGCAACTCGGGGGCAAGCGCACGGGGATAGACGATCGAGTCCTTCTCCGACAGCAGGATTCCGGTCTTGGTGATGCCCATCTCGGCGAAGGTGTCGAGCGCCTCCTGACGAATTGGCCCACGGCACACGATCAGAACCGACATGTCGTCGCTTGAGAACGATCGCACCCAATCCGACTCGGACTCGCCGAGGCGACGATCTCGGTGGATCAATGGGTTGTGTCGGTAGAGATCCGAGCGGCCCATCAGTGAAACTCACGCTGCACGGCCTGGAGTGGCTCGGGAGTGTAGTGGGACAGGAAGAAGTTGAGGTTTTTCGCCAAGGCGGCGCGTGCGTTGATCGGCATCACGATCTCGGAGATCGAGCCGAGGCTCAAGGCTTCCTTCGGATTCATGAGCTCCTTTTCGTACCGCGCGTTGAACGCCGCCTCTTGCTGCTTCATCCAAGCCGCAGCGTCCTGCTCGGCGTCTGCCTTGGAGGCGCCGGACTCGATGGCTTCCTGAACGCGTGCCCGCGCACTACTGCGCATCGCGCGAAGCTCTTTCTTGTAGACGAACTCCTTGCCCGCGGGGCCCATGACCGCAACACGCGTAGTCGGGAGCGCCATGACGTGATCCGCACCTGTGGCGTAACAGTTGAACGCCGCGTACGCGCCTCCGAACGCGTTGCGGATGATCAAGAGCAGGCGTGGCGTCCGTAGATCGATGATCGAGTCGAGCATGGCGCGCCCTGCTTGGACGATGCCTCGGCTCTCTTGATCGCGTCCAGGCAAGAAGCCCGTCGTGTCTTCCATGAAGATGACCGGAATGTTGTACAGATTGCAGAACCGAATGAAGCGCGAATTCTTGAACGCGCTATCGACATCGACCTGACCGGATGCGACAGCACTGTTGTGGCAGACGAACCCGACCACGTGTCCGCCGAGACGCCCGAACGCGGTGATGGTGTTCCGCGCGCGCTGTGGCTGGAGCTCGAAGTAGTCTCCGTGGTCGCAGATCTGTTGGAGGATGATGCTGACGTCGATGGGGGTGTTGAACCCCGTCGGCGAATCGAAAGCCTTGCGGAGGAGCGTATCGATCTCGCCGGTCGGCCGATCGATCGGGTCGGAAGTCTCCTGATATGGCGCAAATTCGTGATTATTGCCCGGCAGATAGCTGAGCAGCCGCTGCGCCGTGCGAAGCGCGCCGACCTCGTCCTTTACGGTGAGGTCCACCACCCCGCTTTGCCCGTGCACCCCAGGCCCGCCGAGCTCATCGGCGGTGACATCCTCACCGAGAACACTTTTGACGACGCCCGGCCCGGTCAACCCGAAGAATGTATCGTTCGGCTGAATCATGAAGCTTCCCTGGCGCGGGAGATACGAGCCGCCTCCCGCGTTGTAACCGAACATGCACATGATGCTCGGCACCACTCCGCTGATCTTGCGCAAGGCCGTGAACGCTTCGGCGTACCCGTCGAGGCCACCGATCCCCGCGGGCACGAACGCACCGGCGCTGTCGTTCATGCCGATGAGGGGCAGGCCCTGTTGACCAGCCAGTCGAATCAAGTTGGCGAGCTTCGTACCGTTGGTCGCGTCCATCGAACCGGCGCGCAGCGTGAAGTCGTGGCCGTAGACCGCGACGCTCCGTCCTTGGATCTGGACGACCGCGGTGACAATCGACGCGCCATCGAGATTCGGACCCCAATTCTGATAGAGGATCGTCGGCTCGGTCCCGCGGTCCCGGAGCATATCGATACGCTCCCAGACCGTCATTCGCCCCTTGGCATGTTGTTTACCGGTCTGGACGAGGCCAGCGGCCGTCCGCGGACGCTCCCGGAGCCGCTCACCTTCTCGAAGGCTCGCCTCGTACGGTCCGCCGGCGTTGTTCGGGGTTTCGACGCGGGTGTCGGGATCCGAACCGAGCGGATTACGAAGGGTTGGGGTTATGATGTCCTTCTCTGGCATAATTACATGGCCCACATCAGACCGCGCTCGATCCGCTGGCTCCGCAGCGCACGGCCTTTTACGGTTTTTGCTGGCCAAACGCCAGTGAACACCCAACAGGTAACAAGTCGGCGATGGCGCTGGCATCGAAATCAGCGAAAATGCAGGACTTCATGCACAGTCGAGAGGAATGCGAGCGCGCCCTCGGGGTCGCTGAGCGAGTCGCTCGGGACGCGGGGGCGCTGGTCTTCGAAGGGTGGCGAGGCGGCACAACCATCTCCTACAAAGGCAAGTTCGACTTGCTGACCGAGTACGACCTTCGGAGCGAGCAGCTCATTCGCGACGAGCTCACCCACGCCTTCCCCGAGCACCGTATCGTGGGAGAGGAGAACGCAGAGACAGGCGACGGCGACCTCGTTTGGTACGTGGATCCGATCGACGGCACGACGAACTTCGCACACGGCCATCCGTTCTTCTGCATATCGATCGCACTCTACGACGGCGCCGAGGGTTTGGCCGGAGTGGTCCACGCCCCAGCCCTCGGGACAACGTGGAAGGCCTCGAAGCACTCGGGCGCGTTTCGAAACGGCGATCGCTGCGAAGTATCCGCGCGCGCGTCACTCGAAGAAGCCTTGTGTGCGACCGGATTCCCGTACGACCGCTGGACGAACCCCGACAACAATCGCGAGGAGCTTGCTTTGTTTCTACGGCGAGCGCGCGGCATTCGACGGTGTGGTTCGGCCGCCATCGATCTTTGTCTGGTCGCCGACGGAACCTACGACATCTACTGGGAGCAGGGCCTTAATGCCTGGGACATGTGCGCCGGAGCTCTCATGGTGCTCGAGGCCGGTGGACAGCTCTCGACCTACGAGGGCCTGACGGTGGACTCCAGGTCTGGGAAGCTGATCGCGTCCAATGGACTGCTTCACGACGTGGCCGTGCGCACGGTTCGTGAGGCACGTTACGAAGTTGAGCGTCAGAACCCATGAAATCAGTCTCTTCAACCTATAAAATGGGGGTGTGGGGAGATCACAGAAAGAGCCCGAAGAATGGGGGCAAGGTGCCGCTCCATCCGCAGAAACGGTCGCCGCCCGCACTCGACTGAGCCCGGAGCAACTCCGCGGACTGCTGAACTCCGTCACCGGCCGCCACATCGGCACGATGACGGCGTGCGCTGGCTTCGCGTATCTCGGTATGGCCCTCGGGCAATGGTCTTCGTCGATGGGCGACGCCGCGGTGGCACTAGTGACGGTCTACGGTCTCACCGGCATCGCGTTTCTCGCGTTCTCCTGGCGCACCAAGGATCAGCCACTGCCAATCGACTGGTCAATCCACGTGTCGGGTGTCGTCTTCATGATCGTCACCGCAACGATTACGCTTGGCTACGCGCTCAGCGGCAACCCTTCGATGTTTTTCTTATTCGTTCTTCTGCAGTTCGCCGCCGGAGCCCTACTTCAAAGTCGCGCTTGGTTGTTGTTGACGATGATCTGCGCGGATATCGGTTGGGGCGTGACCTCCCTGTTCGTCGAAAACGTCAACTGGTTGGAGAGCATCGGATACCTCGCTGGGTTCTCGGTGGTCACGATCGGCATGAACGTCGTGCGGCGCCGAACTCTCGTAGAGCTTCACGAGCTTCGGGTGGCGGCGGAACGGGCATCCCAGGCGAAAACCGAGTTCCTAGCCAATATGAGTCATGAGGTACGGACACCGATGACCGGCGTTGTCGGCCTGGGATCTCTGCTCCTCGAGACCAAGCTCGAGCCCAAGCAGCGAAAGATGGCGGCGGCGATCCGAGACTCAGCAGAGGCCTTGATCGGCCTGGTCGATGAGATTCTCGACTTTTCGAAGCTTCAGAAGGGGCAGATCGAGCTCGATCGAGCCCCGTTCGACCTAGGGATGCTGATCGACGGCCTGGTGGAGCTCATGGAGCCTCGCGCTGCAGCGAAGGGGTTGCGCCTCGAGTCCGAGCTCAGGGGCTTCGCGCGGTCGCGATTCATCGGCGACGGCGGCCGCCTACGGCAGGTCCTTCTCAACTTCGTCAACAACGCCGTCAAGTTCACCGAGTCCGGGTCCGTGCTCATCGAGGCCGAAGTGATAGAGCAGTCCTCCCAGTGTCGCGTAAGGATTTCGGTCCGGGACACTGGCATTGGCATTCCCGACGAAGCGCTCGACAAGATCTTCACGCGCTACCAACAGCAAGACCAAAGCACGAGTCACCGCTACGGCGGAACTGGGCTGGGCTTGGCGATCTCGAAGCAGCTCGTCGAGCTGATGGGAGGCGAGCTCGGGGTGGAGAGTAAGGTCGACGAAGGGACGAGATTCTGGGTTGAAGTCGACCTCGACGATGGCCCCGAGGACACACTCCGCGTGCAAGGCCCGCCTGGCGCCGGCGACCTGTTGATTCGGCAAGGGTTGAGGGTGCTTCTCGCCGAGGACAATCCCACCAACCGCATGGTTACAGAAGCACTATTGAAGAAGCTCGCGTGCGAGATCGATATCGCACCTGACGGTCGCACGGCTCTCGAGAAGGCCAAGACGACCAAGTACGACATTATCTTCATGGATTGCTACATGCCGATGATGGACGGCTTCCAGGCGACCCGCAGGATCCGTGAACACCCGGCGAACCGCGAAGTCCCCATCATAGCCCTCACCGCTAGCATCACAGAAAAGGACCGTGTTCGATGCCTCGAGGCGGGCATGAGCGACACGATCGGGAAGCCCATTCGGTCGGGGACGCTCGAGGCACTGTTCAATCGCTGGGTGTCGCTTTCCAACAAACCTCCGGTCGCTGTCCCGTCCGGGACGATGCCCCCACCTTCGGCGCTCGACATGAACATGGTCCGCCAGTTGGTCTCGCTCGACGAAGAGGACGACGGCTTCATCGAAGACGTGATGGTCGGGTACGTCAATCAGCTTCGCGAATCGGTGGCAACCCTTCGCGACGCGCTCGAGGCTTCAGACATGGAAGCCGTGCGGCTGACGGCGCACTCGCTCAAGGGCGCCAGCAAGCAGATAGGGGCTTCCCGCGTCGGGGAGTTGCTTGGCGCCATCGAGCGCGAGGAGACCATGGCGCACGTGCATGATCTAGTCAGCCAAGTCGCCGAAGAAATCCCTCGCGTCGAA
>CAXMND010000013.1:0-14498 GCA_964194675.1 uncultured Coxiellaceae bacterium
TGTCGCACTGCGCGTTGGGCCACTGGTGGATTCCTCCCTGATCGCCCGACGCCTCGTCACGTATCAGGTGAGGCTCGTCGCGAGCCCCAGTTACCTCGAACAGCATGGGGTGCCGACGCACCCAAGCGAGCTCGAACATCACGCGCTGGTGTCCTTCGCTTCCTGGTCGGCCAAACCAAAATGGTCTCTGGTGCGGGAAGGCGAAACAATCGTCATCGAGCCCGAGCCCTGGCTTGCAGTCAATGACTATCAGAGCGTCATGGCGGCCCTCGTCGCCGGCGCTGGAATTGGAGAGCTCCCAGACCTTGTCGCACCCCAAGCGCTTTCAATCGGTGATTTGGTTCAGGTGCTGCCGGACTGGTCCACCGCCGAGCATACACTCTTCGCGGTTCAGTTGAGCAACCGCCAAGCCTCGAGGCTCGTCAGGTTGTTCAACGAGTTCGCCGTTCGACACGCAAGGGCAGGGGGGATAGAAACCCCGCATGCTTCCCCCTCTTAGGGAGCAGGCACTGGTTTTAGGGCACCCGCCAACAATGAGGCGCTCAGCGGTACTTTTGCAGCTGAAGCTCGTGTTAGTCTGCAGTCATTCAGAGATGCGACCGTCGAGGAGATTGAACGATGGGTGAACGGGTTAGCTACGAACGCTCCGAGAGCGTCAGCACTATCACCATGGATGACGGCAAGGTAAATGCCATGTCCGTGCCGATGATGGAGGAGATCAACGCGGCCCTCGATCGGGCACAGGAGGATAAGACCGTGGTCGTCCTGACCGGAAAGCAGGGCGTTTTCTCGGCCGGCTTCGACTTGGCGGTTTTCAAACAGGGAGCGGAGCCGCTGCGCGAGATGCTTCGGGCAGGGGCCGAGCTCAATGAACGCATCTTGTCATTCCCTTTTCCCGTGATCGCAGCATGCGGTGGGCACGCAATTGCGATGGGCTCGTTCCTGCTGATGTCAGCCGACCTCCGTATCGGAGCCGATGGCCCATTCAGAATTGGCATGAACGAGGTCGCCATCGGTATGACCCTGCCTTACTTCGCGATTGAAATCGCGCGGCTGCGACTGACCCCTGGATATTTCAACCGTGCGGCGATCTTGGCCGAGATGTATTCCCCCGAAGAGGCGATCGGCCCCGGGTTCCTCGACCTTGTCGTTCCATCCGAACAGCTTCTTCACACTGCTCTGGAACGCGCCACCGCGATGTCCAAGCTCGACATGACTGCCCATGCTGCGACGAAGCTCAGAGTAAGAGGCTCCGCGCTCGAGGCACTGCGGCGTGCGATCGATTCGGAGCTGGGCTAGCAGCAACAAATCGACCGCAGTCGCCGAGGTCAGGTCGCGCTATGCGGTTTGACGGCTCCTACGTCGAGCGCGGTGACGCGTACCGGACCTCTGATCATCCGATGATCTGCCGGAGCGTTGGGACTGTCGTCTTTCGGGCTCGGTCGAATCGCGTGGCGGCAGTTGCACCGTGACCTCTGAGGGCGAGAGCTTGATCAGCCTTTCCACCGCTCGCAGCCGGTTGCGTTCCGACGGGTCCACTAGCGACCAGGCAGCGCCGGCAGCTCCGGCGCGAGCGGTGCGGCCGATACGGTGCACGTAACTCTCCGGCTCGTGGGGCAGCTCATAGTTGAAAACATGGGAGACCGCGTCGATGTCGATGCCGCGCGCCGCAATATCCGTCGCGACCAGCACCCAAGCGTCTCCGTTCTTGAAGTTCCGCAGCGCCCGCTGACGGGCGTTCTGTGACTTGTTTCCATGAATGGCCTCGGCGACAATGCCGGCGCCTTCGAGCTTGCGGGCGACCTTGTTGGCACCGTGTTTGGTGCGTGTGAAGACGATGGCTCGAGAAACCTCGTCGTCGCGCAGTAGGTGCTCGAGCATGCGCTGCTTGTCGCTGTTGCCCACCATGACTACCCGCTGGTCGACTTCCTTTACGGTCACCTGTTTTGGAGAAACATCCACACGAACTGGGTCATCGAGTATGTCGCGAGCGAGCATTGCGACTTCTTTTGGCATGGTGGCGGAGAAGAGAAGCGACTGACGAGTCTTGGGCGTCTGGGCGACGATGCGTTTCACGTCGCGAACGAACCCCATGTCTAAGAGCCGGTCGGCTTCATCGAGCACCAGCACCGATACTTCCGAGAGATCGACATGCCGTTGAGCTGCCAGGTCCAGCAGGCGACCCGGAGTGGCCACGAGCACATCGAGGCCCTGGGCCAGGGCCTTGATCTGAGGATTCTGACTCACGCCGCCGATGATGAATGCCTGATGCAGACTGGTGTATCGTCCAAGGGTCGCAAGCTCCTCGTGTATCTGCAGCGCCAACTCCCGCGTCGGCGCGAGTATGAGCGCGCGCGGTCTCCGGGGCCGGGCGGGCGAGTTTTCGTCGTCCAGGCGCTGCAATAGAGGCAACGCGAACGCGGCCGTTTTGCCGGTCCCTGTCTGGGCAATGCCCAGCAGGTCTTTTCCGCTCAATAGGTGAGGGATGGCCCGAGACTGGATGGGCGTGGGCCGTACGTAGCCCACGTCCTTCAGGGCACGGCGGAGCTTTCCGCCGACCCCGAGGGATTCAAAGTCAATCTGATTCAATGGTGTGCCTTACCAGCGGTTGCCGGAACGGCCTTCGTTTCGAGGGCGATCGTTCGCCTTGTCGACACGGATGGTGCGGCCGTCGAGCGTGGAGCCGTCCAGCTCCTCGATCGCACGGGTTGCGCTCTGCTCGTCCTCGAACGTCACGAAGCCAAAGCCCCGCGAACGACCGGTCTCCCGATCGGTGATCACCTTGGCTTCGGCGATTGTGCCGCAGCCCTCGAAAGCCTGCTGAAGCTCGCTGTTGGTTGTGTTCCAGCTCAGGCCGCCTACGAATAGTTTCTTGCTCATTCTGTTTCTCTCATCAATCTGCTTGGAATGACGTCGGGAGCTGTCCCGAACGCCTTCTTTGCGTCTACTTGCCGATGTCTTCTACGAACTCTTGACCGTTGTGTTGTGTCACGGTGCGGGTCCGGTAGGAACAGGTCGGCAGCGTGCCGGCAGCCCACGGTGAGCTACCGCGCCCCTAATGGGCGTTGGCAGCAAGGTAGCAGCTGGACGGGGACACGCAAGGCGTCTGAAAAGGGCCTTGTTTCGGGGCGTTGAGGAGCACACCGCGCAAACCCCACCCAAATCGGGCTTGCGTGGTGTGCCTCGTAAGCACCTGGAATGACGTTGGTTTCTGGGGGGTAGCGTGTCCCCATTGCCATTACCTGCCTGAGGCGGATACGGTCCGTGGTCCCACCCAAGGAGGACCCCATGTACGTCGTGACAGGAGCCACGGGCTTCATCGGCAAGCATCTGATCGATGCGCTCGTCCGTCGTGATCAACCGATCCGCTGCGTGGTTCGACCCGCGTCGGCAGGACGTTTCAGAGAGCTCATCGACCAACGGTGGCCCTCGGCGAGCGCCCGCATCTCGATCATCGAAGGCGATATCACTCAGGAACGCTGCGGTGTTTCATCGGACGAGATCCCAGGGCTCCGCGGTCAGGTAAAGCACCTTTTTCACCTCGCTGCACTGTACGACATGACTGCGAGCCTCGAAGAGGGTGAACGAGCCAATGTGGAAGGCACACGTCACGCATGCCAGCTCGCCGAGGCGCTCGATGCGACGCTGCACTATGCAAGCTCGATCGCCGTCGCGGGAGACTACAAGGGCTTCTTCCGCGAAGACATGTTCGACGAAGGTCAGAAGCACAAGCATCCGTACTTCAAGACGAAGTTCCTCGCCGAGAAGCTCGTTCGAGAGGAATGCAAGGCTCCGTATCGCATCTACCGTCCCGGTGTCGTGGTCGGTTCTTCGAAAGATGGAGAGGCCGACAAGATCGACGGCATCTATTATGGCTTCAAGTCGATTCAGCGCTTGCGACATCTAGTGCCAGAATGGATGCCGCTCGTGGGCTTTGAAGGCTCGGAGCTTCACCTGGTGCCGGTTGACTTCGTCGCGCGTGCGATGGATGAGATCGCGCACCAAGATGGGCCGAACGGAAGCACGTTTCATCTCGTTGACCCCAAACCAAAGAGCTTCGGCGATGCGGTCAACATCTTGTGCAAGGCGGCTCACGCGCCGCGCTTCAGCGCTAGGATCGACCCGCGCGTTCTGAAGCTCGTTCCGCCAGGCGTGGCGGCTCTGCTCGGAGCGATGCCTGCCGTAAAGGCGGCCCGAAATGAGCTCATGGGGGAGCTCGGTATCCCAGACTCGGTCCTCCCGTACGTGAACTGGCGCTCGTCGTTTGACGCACGCGACACGCAACGGGCGCTCGAAGGCACCGGGATCGAATGCCCGCCGCTCGAGGACTATGCCTGGAGGCTTTGGGATTATTGGGAGCGCAACATGGATCCTGACCTGTTCCAAGATCGCACGCTGCGCGGGCGTATCGAGGGCAGGATCGCGATGGTGACCGGGGCCTCGAGCGGCATCGGCAAGGCCGTTGCGCTCCGGCTGGGCGACGCGGGGGCGAAAGTGCTCCTCGTCGCTCGGTCCCAGGACAAACTCGAGGCAACGCGGCAGACGATCGAGGATCGCGGAGGCGAAGCGATCATCCACACCTGTGACCTTGCGAGCCCGGACGATGCGGACCGACTCGTTCAGGAAGTGCTCGAGGCGCACGGTCACGTCGACTTGCTCGTCAACAACGCTGGACGCTCCATTCGACGAAGCGTCGCGTACTCCTGTGATCGCTTTCACGACTTCGAGCGCACGATGTCGCTCAACTACTTTGGTTCGCTGAAACTAATCCTCGGACTGTTACCGGCGATGCGCGAGCGAAAGCGTGGACAGATCGTCAACATTTCGAGCATCGGCGTCCTGACGAACGCGCCGCGGTTCAGCGCGTACGTCGCCAGCAAGGCGGCACTCGATGCGTTTAGTCGATCGCTCGCGAGTGAAGTCATCGCGGACAACATCTATGTGACGACGATCTACATGCCCCTCGTGAAGACGCCGATGATTTCACCGACGAAGTTCTATGACTCGGTTCCGACGCGGACCCCGGAAGAGGCCGCGGACATGGTCATCGACGGCATCATCAACCGGAAGAAACGCGTCGCGACGCGGCTGGGAACTTTCGGAGAGGTCACTTATGCACTCTTCCCGAAGCTAAACGATCGCATCTTGAACACCGGTTTCCGGTTGTTCCCCGACTCGAAGCCCAAAGAAGGCAAATACAAGCCGCCGACCCCGGAGGCAGTCGCGTTCGCACACATGCTCAAGGGGATTCACTGGTAAGCACCCCGGCAGGGCCGCCTCAGCCCTGCAAAGCGCCCATGGCCCGGCGTAGCTTGGCGTCCACCTCGGCGACGACCGGCTCGAGAGCGGAGTCATCGACCACGTGCGTGCCATGTTGCCATCGATCTCTCGGAGGGCATGTGTTAGAGGGGGGCCGTCATCATGGCCCAGGCTTTGATTGTTACTCCGACGTACAACGAGCTCGACAACCTGGAAGCATTGGTTACCGGCGTTTTCGAGGTGTTGCCGGAGGTGGACATCTTGGTGGTCGATGATGGGTCTCCCGACGGGACGGGAGAGCTTGCTGATGAGATAGCTGCTCGGGACACCCGGGTTGAGGTGATGCATCGGACGGGGAAGCTGGGATTGGGGACGGCGTATCTTGCTGGGTTTGCTTGGGGGCTCGAGCGTGGCTACGAGTACATCTTCGAGATGGATGCCGACCTGTCCCACGATCCGAGGTGCCTTCCGAGCTTCTTGGAAGCGCTCGGAGGCGGGGCGGATCTAGTGATCGGTTCGCGGAACGTCCCGGGGGGCGACGTCGAAGGGTGGGGTCCGTTCCGTAATCTCCTTTCCAAGGGCGGGAGCCTGTACAGTCGCACGATCCTGGGGCTCGATATTCGGGATCTAACGAGTGGTTACAAAGCGTTCCGTCGAACGGTCCTTGAATCGATCAACCTCGATGAGGTGCGCTCCGAAGGATACTCGTTCCAGATCGAGCTCACCTATCGCGCCGTCCTCAAGGGTTTCCGCGTGGCCGAAGTTCCTATCGTCTTCGTCGATCGACGGGTGGGGCAGAGTAAAATGTCGGGCAACATTTTCCTCGAGGCCGTCTTGATGGTGCCACGGCTGCGCTGGAATGCGCTTACGGGCAAGCTCGCGTGATCAGTCGTAGTACTCGCGGCCGAGGTGGGTGATCAGATCTTCGCCCTGCATCCAACGCAGGGTGTTCTTGAGCTTGCCGAGCTGAACGAAGAGATTGTTCTCGGGGTACAGACCTTCCGGCGTGATCGGGCTCTTGTAGTAGAACGAGAGCCACTCCTGAATGCCGCTGAGCCCCGCTCGTTGTGAGAGATCCATGAAGAGTGCCAGGTCTAGAACCAACGGCGCCGCGAGAATCGAATCGCGACAGAGGAAATCGACCTTGATCTGCATCGGATAGCCGAGCCAACCGAAGATGTCGATGTTGTCCCAGCCCTCTTTCTGGTCGCCGCGCGGCGGGTAATAATTGATGCGCACCTTGTGGTACATATCGCCATAGAGTTCGGGATGGAGCTCCGGCTGCAGAATGGTATCGAGCACGCCGAGTTTGCTGACTTCCTTCGACTTGAAGCTCTCCGGGTCGTCTAGGACCTCACCGTCGCGGTTGCCCAGGATATTGGTCGAAAACCACCCCTGAATGCCGAGCATTCGCGCCCCGAGGCCAGGGGCAAGGATAGTCTTCATGAGAGTCTGTCCCGTCTTGAAGTCCTTGCCGGAGACCGGTGCGTGCATTTCACGCGAAAGCTCCAACATGGCGGGAACGTCGCCAGCGGTGAGATGTGGCGCCCCGTTCGCGTAACTCACCTCCTCACGCAGGCAGGCGTATGCGTAGACCTGGGATGGGCTGATCGCCGCATCGGAACGGCGCAAGCCCTCCTCGAACTTACTCAGGGACGAGTGAACTTCCGTCGGCTCTCGGTACACCTCCGTCGAGCCGCACCAGACGGCAACGCAGCGATCGAGCTCGTTGTCTTTCTTGAATCGGCGGATGTCCTCACGAACCGCCTCGGCGAGCTCCATTTTGTCTTGGCTGGCCTTCACGTTCTCGCCACGGAGGCGCCTGACGAACTCCGGGAAAAACACCGACTCCATCGGCTTGATCGCCGAAAGCTCATCCTTGACGGCACTCAAGTGTTCGGTGCTGAGAACGTCGGCGTTGGCCGCCGCCTCATACGCGTTGTCGTGGAAGAGGTCCCATCCTCCAAACACCAAGTCGTTCATGTCGGCGAGCGATACGAAATCGCGAATCAAGGGCGAACGCGCATCGGTCCGCTTGCCGAGTCGGAGCGTGCCCATCTGCGTCAAAGAGCCGATCGGTAGGGCCTGTCCCCGGCGCGCCAAGAGCGTGCCTGCGATGAACGTCGTGCTCACCGCACCCATGCCGGGCAAAAGGATACCAAGCTTGCCCGTGGCGGGTTTGAGTTTTGGCTGCGTCATTCCCATCTACTCCTAGTCGGTGCGCGCGGCGCGCAACAGGTATATCACACCGCCGCCGCACGTCGCCCCTGTTGTACGCCGTGTTGGGCTTCGGTTATTCGCCACGACTACTATCGGTAAATCCAATTCCCGGTCGAGACACCGGCGGCGAGCCACTTCATAGTGTCTCGCGCGCATGCGGAGGCAGACCATGGCTCCATCTCAACTGCGGCAGGGTCTCTTGCCAAGCATTCTTCGACGAATGCTTCGATCTTTGCGGCTCGGCTATCCCACGTGAGTTCTGCCGCTTGTTCTCGACCAGCTTGTCCCAGTCGCTCGAGCCGGTTCGTGTCGCTCAGAAGGACCCTGAGCTGGTGCTCGACCTCTGATGGTTCGCCCGCCGAAACCAACCACGCATTGCGATCGTGCTCGAGAATCTCTGCTGTGTCAGGACTGGCTCCCGCGAAGATCGCGCGCCCAGCTGCAAGGTACAAGAATAGCTTGAGTGGCAAGACGGTATTGCCCGATCGCTGGAGCGGGGCGGACGATGGTGGGATCGTAAGGACGTCGGACGCGTACAGATAGGGCGAGATCGATGAAGAGGTTTGCCAAGGTACAACGCGTACGTTGTCCATGGTTTCGGCCTCGATTTCGATCGGCCCGCGCCCGGTCGACCCTATGAGAACGAATAGCACCTCCGGCATCCGACCGGCCAGTTCCAGAATCACGTCGAGTCCCTTCTTCTCGTTCATGCGGCCAGCGTAGGTAACGATCGGCGTTCGCAGAGGGAAGTCGAGAACCGCACGTGCTTCTTGCTTCGAGAGTACGGGGTCCATTCTGCTCGGGTCGAAACCGTTGTAGACGACCCGAAGCTTTGCCTCAGGAACCCCAAGCCTCCGGTAGGACTGATAGGCATAGGCGGAGTGTACGGCCAAGCCCAAGAACCTGGGGTGGGTCATGAAGTGCCGGAATACCGGTTGAAGCGGGGGGAACTGATCGCCCCACGGGCGGTAGTGATCCATGAGCACGCGCTGGCCACACTGCAACGCGCGCATCACGACGATCGGATTTCGCGCGTTGATCAAGTCCGCGTCTGCAAATGCGGGGTGCTCGGGGAAGCGCATCGCGTGGTAGACGTGCTGGAGGGCGATGTTCTTGGTGAAGCTCGGCACGGGCGTGATTCGTAACGGCGCATCAATGCTGTAGTAGTCGAGCACCTCGCGTTCGAAGTCTGGGCCGAGATCAGGTGGCGCAGGAACCGAGACGATCGCGTCGTGTCCACGTCTGGCGAGCGCCCCAGCCGTGTTGAAGATAGCCTCCGCATCCGCCTCTGTCGTCGGCAGAAGGTTCTCGTAGCTAAACAAGATGCGCCTCGGCACGGCGGCGCGATCGCTCATGAACTCCCCTCTCGTCGACTGAGCATGATCATGACCGCCGGCATAGTCAGCACTGCGGCCGACAAACACGTGACCTCACTGATGGCCATGGCGAGACCAAATGAGTTCATCGCTTGGTTCGCACTCACATAGAGCGATGTGTATCCCACAATCGTGGTCAACGAGCACAGGACGACGGCGCCGCCAGAAAGGCGCACGGCCGATAGGATGGGCTCTTTGTTTCCGGCTTGCTCCTCGAGGCGGTAGCGCCTCATCACGTTGATCGAATAGTCGACGCCGTTGCCAAAGGTGATCGGGAAAGCGACGAAGTTCAGGAAGTTCAGCTTCATGCCGAGGCCAGCCATGGCGCCGGCCATCCAGAGAATCCCCATGAGCAACGCCATGATCGAAAGCAGGCTGTCACGGCGGCGGCGAAACGAGGCCAACACGAGCACTACGGTCGCGAAGAAAGCCGCGCCGATCGCCTTGGGCATGTCGTTGTAGACGGCGCTGATCATGTCGGCAAAAACCGGCGCTCGACCCGCGAGAGGAGGTCGAGACCCATCGGACATGCGCAGCGTCCTGAGTGCCTCGGCCCATCGAACCAGGTAGCGCCCGTCCCAAATCGAAGCTTCATCGGCCTCGGCGACTACCATGATTCGCCCACGCGTGCCGTCTTTTTCTGCAAAACGGAGCGCCGCTTCATCGGGAAGGTCGCCGAGGGTGAGTACGTCGATTCTCTCCGGCGGAATGTTGTCATCGATCTTTCGCAGGGTGTCTTCATCTTCGACGTACTCACGGATATCGATGCAGAGCTCGCGAATCTCACCCAGCAGCGGCAGCTTCTTGGGGGCGTCCTCAGGCAAAAGCTCGTACAACGAATGGCGTCCCCCGTGGATCGATGGGGGCATCGCATCGAGTTGCGCTTCAATGACGGGAACGTCGTCGACGCTGTCGAGCAATACGGCAATCCCTCGCCCTTGCTCGTGAGAGGCCAGGATGTCGTTCACGCGCCTCTGCACGCTGCGCGCCTCGGAGTTGCCCTCCTCACGAACGGATCGAAGCCTGCTGAAATCGTATTCAAAGGGATCTTGGATGACCGCGTAGGTGACCAACACAACGGAGAGAAGGGAGAGCGCCACGGAGGCCGCTACGACGCCCCGTGGCACTCGTCCGGCAACAGCGGCGAACACGTCGGCGAAACGTCCCCGTCGTCGCTTCCCTTTCTTTCCCACAGGAAACGGTCGAAAGCGTTCGTAAGCGGCTACTGCTGCTGGCAACACGGTGATTGCCGATACCCAGCAAAGGATCATGCCGACGCCCCCAATGATCCCGAAGTCACGAAAGCCACGGAAGTCGGTGATCATGAGCGAGCCGTAAGCTAGAGCTGCCGCACCTGAAGAGATCATGGTGGCGAGCCAAGTGTTCTGGTGTGCTGTGAGGACGGCGTCATGCACGTCTAAGCCCCGCCGCCGTTCTTCGAAGTAGCGCGAAAGCCAAATGATGTTGGGGTTCACACCGTTCCCGATGATGATGCTTCCCAAGAACGCGGTGGACGCATTGAGCGAATCCACAGTGAGGTCCGCAATGGCGAAGCTCGCCAGCACGGGTGGCACGAGCCCAGCGCCCAACAACACGACAGACCGCGGACGCCCGAAAAAGAGGACGATGAGTAGGAGGACGATTGTCACGGTGAGCGTCGTTGCCAAGAGGAGCTCGCGCGCGATCGCCTGCTGCTCGTCCTCGGCCATGATGACATCGCCGGATAGGGTCACTCTGAGATCTGGCGCATACGAGGTTGGGTTGAGGCCGTCGATCTCGACCTGCACACGGTCAATGATGCGCCCAGCGGTACTGGCGTCGCTTCCGATCTCGGAGCGAACGAATATCGCGATCAGGTCACCGTCCTCGTGTTGGTAATAGCCGTCCGGGAACTCTTCGGATTTCTCCTCTCCACGATCGCTCTCGGTCTCGAGCTCGTCCAAGATGTCATCGAGGCTTTCCCGTTCGTCGTCCTCTCGGAGGTCGATCCAAAACGGGTTGTTTTTGAGCTTTTCTCTATCGTGGCGCTCTTCAAGGGCGTCCCGCAGGCGTTCCAAGAGGTCGAGCGAAGCGTAAAGGTGCTTGTGCTTCCGGACGAACTCATCGTAAGTGCCGATGTTCCAATCGATGACACCGATCTCATCGGGGGGAAGCTCTTCGAGCTGCTTCACGAGGTCCCCGATGAAGCGCCGCATCGCGTCAACGTCCTTCGAGGGTGACTGCACCGCGATCGTGAGCGCCGACAGGCCCCGAACGCGATCGCGAACTTCTTCGAGATCCAGGACGCTCGGGCTGCTTTCCGGAAGCAATGCAATGAAACGGCTGTCGAGACCGAGATTGCGGATGAAGGGCAAAGAGCCAGCAGAGATCACCGCTGCGATGAGCAGGATCACAAAAGATCGGCGAGTCTGCAGGTCGGCCAGCTTCTCGAGGAGTTTGCTCACCTAGCCCATCCCGAAGACACCATCTAAGTCCTCACCAAGCTCGGCAATCAGGCGTTCTGCCTCGGCGTGGGTCTCTAGGGTGTCGACGTCGATCCAGGTTGCGTCCCCGACGTCGGCTGCCTTCATTCGACCCTCCGCGGCCAGCGCGGCGACCCCCTGTGAAAGCGAGCAGCCCTCGGGACCGTTGACGGCGTCCAGCGCTTCGATGAGGGCAGGCGTGATCAAGAAAAGGCCCGTGTCTAGGGCGTTGTAGTCGTCGAGCTCTTTTCCAATTCTCACGATGCGGTCGCCCCGCACCTGGACTTTCGTCGCGTCGTCCAGGTCGAAGCAGGCGTCGATCCGACAATCGACCCCGAGCACGGACTCTTGCTCCGCTACCGGATACGAAGCCACGGACTTTAGCAGTCGCGGCGACCACAAATGATCGCTCATCAGGAGCAACGTTGGCCCCGTGACGAAGTTGCGCGCCTTCAACACCGAGGTGCCGTTGGGTTTTTCGTACTCCTCGTTCGGGAAGAACGAAAGCTTCGCCCGGTGCTCGTAGTCTGAGAGACCGCCTTTTATTTCTTCACCGAGGTGACCGATGACGATGCCGATCTCTCGGACTCCCCCCTTCTCGAGCGCCCTGATGATGCGAACGATGAGAGGCACGCCCGCGACCTCGCGTAGCGGCTTCGGCACGGGGCGGTCACCGGCAAGGCGACTCCCGAGACCGGCGGCGAGGATGACCGCACGGTCCCGTGTGGCTGGTGTCGTCATCACAGCGAATCACTCAATACGAGGGTAGACACGATGTAGCTAATTCTTCACACCCGTGAACCCCAGTCACGCTGTGTTGCAAAACTATCACGTAGTGACGGTCTGCTCAGTGTCGCTCAGTTCGATCGCGCCCACCCGGGCAAGCTCTTCGATAGTCCTGCATGTCGCATGGCGTTGCCAGATGACCGCTACCAAGAAGATGCCGTTCATCAGGAAGACTCGGATGAAAAGGTAGATGTCCAGGCGGTTGAACATGGCGCATATCGCCATCAGGTAACTGTGCGGCGCCAATGACACGAGTGCCCAAAGCCGCATCGGCCAAACGTTGGCTTTCCTATAGATTTCAGCCGTCTGCTCATCGCTTTGGAGCAACTGGCTCAGGCGCCACGCGTCGGGGTTGAGCCAATTGACGATGGCCTTTTGCCGCATCAGGTGGGGCACCAGAATGTACTTCATCGCCATCTGAACGACGGGCCCCTTGGTGCGAGCGGCTTCGACGGTCTCCGAGATCTTATCGGCATCGTGGCCTTCGCCACCCTGGCCTGGCCGGGTCCCGCGCAGATACGACTCCTTGTAGAAATCATAGGTGGCCAGGTGCATTACCGTGAAGCCTAGAGCGGGGACCATCAGGGCAAGATAGTAAGGATTATGGGAGGTTACCCAGATATGATAGAAGGCTGGGAACACGGTGAAGACCGCGACTAGGGCATCGGCCGACCCGTCCAGGGCTCGCCCAAATTCCGATTGCAGGTCTTTGGCGCGGGCCAGAATGCCGTCCGCGCCGTCCAAAATCGACGCGGCCCACAGGCCAATGCCCCCTGCGAACATGGCAGCAGGCGTGCCCCAGATAAAGGCGCAACCCGCCATAAAGCCTATGATAACGGTCGATAACGTGATCATGTTCGGGGTGATGCGCGTCCGGAAGATCGACCTCACAAACAAATAGGCGAGCGTTCGGTGCAGGTACCGGTTCACCGGGTCCTCGACGTCGTTCGATTTCACGACACTGCTAAACGGCGGCAAAGCAGCGATCCGGGTTCCCATATGCGCCACCTGTGCAAGAATTACGCCACTTTCGCGATATTGATCACAATCCGACACGAGGAGGGGCCCGACGGCATACGTCCTGCTAAGGAACGAGTCGAATGCGCCACAATGCCCTGCAGGACTTATTGCGTCCCCTTCCTCCACATCCGCTCAAAATGGCCACGCGTGCTCTCAGCGCCATGGTGCGTCCTGAGTCTCCCCTGCTCGCCCAGCTCGTGGTCATACGCCGGTGCAATCTGAGCTGCGGCTACTGCAATGAGTACGACGACCATTCGCCACCGATCCCCGTCGAAGAGCTCTTCGCGCGGGTCGACCATCTAGCCGAGCTGGGCTGTCTGATCCTGACGCTGACCGGGGGTGAGCCCTTCATGCACCCCAACTTGGACCAGGTCGTCGCTCGCGCCGTCTCTCACGGCATGGTGGTGACCGCGATTTCCAACGCATACCCGATCACCAAAGGGTGGGTCGAACGCATGAACGACGCGGGCCTTTCGTTGTTGCAGGTTTCCGTCGACAACATGGAACCCAACGATGTGTCGCAAAAGTCGTGGTCAAAGATCAAGAAGCGCCTCCTGCTGCTCAAGGAGCACGCCAAGTTCAAGTTGAACATCAACGCGGTGCTTGGATCGTCGCCCCCGCAACAAACGCGCGACTTGATCGACGAGATCCGATCTTTGGGGTTCTACATGACGGTCGGCCTCTTGCACGATCAACAGGGCCAGATCGATCCGGGGCTGATCGGCGACATCCTTCCCGAGTTTCACGAGGAGATGCGAGCGCTCTGCAACAAGAGCTTCTTCCATCAGTTCGGCGAAGGCTGGGAGCAAAAAATGTTGCAAGGGGGTACGGCTCCGTGGCGCTGCCGGGCGGGCGCGCGATACCTCTATATCGACGAGTTTGGGAAAGTGGCCTACTGCAGCCAGCGCAGAGCTGAACCGGGGATCTCTCTGCTCGAGTACACGCGAGACGATCTCAAACGCGAGTATGACAGTCCCAAGGGCTGCGAGGACAGCTGCACCATCGCGTGCGTTCGACGCGCCTCGAGCCTAGACGAGTGGCGCCCCCAACGGGGCCCCGTCGCATCCCCCAAGGTGTCGCTGCCGACAGTCTAGAATCGCGGTGCGCCGGTTCATTCGTCCCAGAGGGTTTGCGACGAGTATGTCTCGCCTTGGAAGAAAAAGCTGCCGTCGACCATGCGCCGATGGGCATCGAGCCCTGCGATTGCGGTCATGTCGGCGAGCGTCAGTGTGAGGTCGCTAGCGCCCCAGTTCTCTTGGATGCGTCCGGGATTGGTCGACTTGGGAATCACGCTCGTGCCGCGGGCTAGGGCCCAGGCGATCAAAACCTGGCCCGGCGTGGCGTCGTGGGCCCTTGCGATTTCGGCGATGGTGGG
>CAXMND010000014.1:0-17407 GCA_964194675.1 uncultured Coxiellaceae bacterium
TCGTCCACTCGCCCCCTTCTCGCGTCAGGATCTCCAAGCGCGCAGGGCCGGGCTTCGCGGTCGCCTTACCGTCCACGACGTCGAACTGTGAGTAGGCAAGCAACAACCCGTTCGGGAGCGCGTCCGGTAACGCTTGCGAGGTCGGAGGTTTCGCGACTGGCTTCTCGTCCGGGGTCGCTTCGGGTGCTTGCGCCGCGACGAGAGGCGCTTCGACGGGAGCAGCCTTTTCGCCCTCACAAGCAAAGATGAACAACAGGGCCCAAAGCCCGGATCGCGTGGCGGCGTAGTCTCGCATGGTGCGTCGCTACCAACCGCGGCCCCAAGGCGCAACTAAGCGCGGTGCGTGGATGTGGGAGTCGCCAATTTGACCCTTTAGCGTGCACCAGTTACGGCAGCCGGCAGGAGGCACGTGCGCTCGAATCCTAAAAAGATCGCTTTCTTTCTGCTGAAAGTCGTCTTCTCGGTCGGCATGGTGGCCTTCATCTTCCGCAAGGTGATCCAGCGCGATGGGGCGGAGGATCTACTCAGTCGCCTGACTGATCTCCATTGGGCCTGGGTCGCGGCGGCCATCGGCATGCAGCTCATCGCCATCGGGTTCAGCACTGTGCGGTGGCAGCGTCTCTTGGTGGGGCAGGGGATTTTCGCGCCTTGGCGCTTCTTGGGCGGCTCGATCATGATCGCCCGGTTTTGGGGGGCTTTCACGCCAGGGGGGTTCACCGGGTTCGGCGGCTGGCGTATCTACGACGTCGCTAAACACACCGGCAAGACCGCACGCGCAACCGCCACCATTGGGGTCGAGATGATCCTCGGGCAGCTCGCGTTCGGTGTCGTCGTGATGCTCGGAAGCATCTTCGGCATGCGCTTCATCGGCACCGACGGGGTGTTGCTCGTCAATGCGGTGTTCCTGGGGATCATCGTCGTCGGCCTCGTGTTCTTGGCGCAGCCGCAGCTCTTTCTGTTCTTGGCGCGCTTCATGCCTGATGGAATTCGCGGGCGCATTCAGACTCTGATCGACGCGGTAGGTGCGTACCGCGGCAAGGCGGGATTGCTCATCCAAGCGGCCGTTCTCGGCGTCGGCACGCATGCCTTCAACAATCTCATCTACGTGTGCGCGGCTCGTGCGCTCGGGGTCGAGCTAACCCTCGGTGAAGTGTTCTTCGCATCGTCGCTTCAGATCCTCGCGACGTTGATCCCGGCGTCGATCAACGGCATCGGCCTCCGCGAGGCAGCCGCGGTTGCGCTCTACACGTCTCCTGCGGTCGGCTTACCGCTTGCGGTCGCCGTTCTGATTCCAACGCTCGGCTTTGCTTGTGAGATGTTCGTGTCGGCTTTCGGCGGCGTCATTTTTCTGATGCGGAAGTCGGGGTACGACCCCAAGATCCGGGTCGAAGACGCCGATCGCGAGAAGCTTGCGGCCGACGCGATCGAGAAAGCGCCGCGCGAGGCATGGCCGAATCCGTGGAGGGGGCTTTCGGTCGGATTCAGCGCAGGCGTTCTTGCGGGGATGCTGATTGGGCTCGCCGAGGCCTTCGCGATTTTGTTCTCATCGGCGGGCGCCACGGGTGTCCGGGTATTTCTGTACGGCCCCTTTGCCTATGGCGTGTTCTGTGCGGCGCTTGGCGCAGGCCTCGGGTTCGCCACCGCGCTCAGCGGTCGCTGGATGAAGCGCTATGCCCTCTCCGAAAAGGACGCCTTTGGTTACTTCGTGGCCGCGATCTTCGGGCTCTTCGTGTTTGCACTTGGAGCGTTTCGCATTCGACGCGATTTCTTTCATGAAGAGCTGGTTTGGAAGAGCGCGATCGGTTTGGCGGTCTTGCTCGGCTGCGCGTTCGTGGTGTCGGGGGTGAGCGCCATCCTCGCGCGGGGCATTCGATCGCTCGTGCAAAAGGGGGCGTTCGGTCGGCTGGTTCGGGTGCCTACGGCTGTTGGGTTGCTGGCGCTCGTAGGACTTGGGCTCGGCGTCAACGTCGCGATGGGTGATCGCGTCTCTCGCACGGGGACGACCAGTGGCAGAGCAACACAGGGAGGCAACGCCAACAACATCTTGTTCATCGTGATCGACACCCTGCGCGCCGACCACTTGCCGGCGTACGGCTACGATGCAGGCTCGACACCGAATGTCGATCGCTTCGCCCAGGACGCGGTACGCTTCGACCAAGCGTTCACCAACTCGAGTTGGACGCGTCCGAGCTTCGCTTCGATCCTGACGGGGCGGCTTCCCTCGAGCCATGGCGTCATGGCCAAGAGCGACGCGCTCCCCGATTCGCTCACGACTCTCCCCGAAGCGCTCAAGCCCCACGGTTATTCGACCGCCGGCTACGCGACGAACTTCAATGTCGCGCCGTACTTCAATTTCCAGCAAGGCTTCGACGACTACTACTACCTCGAGCCTGAGTTCGTCCTCGGCGCCGACGATGCGAGCGCGAAGCTCCTGTTGATGCAGTTCGTTCGCCAGCGTATCGAGCGCTTCCGAGCGGCCAAAGGCGATGTCCTCCCGGGCACTGCCTATCAAGATGCCGAAGCCGTCAATCGTGGGCTGCTCGGCTGGATCGACGACGAGGCCGTTGCCCCCTGGTTCCTCTTTGTGGGGTACATGGACCCCCACGATCCGTACTTCACGCACCCCTACGACGGAAGCGGCTACGCCCGCGCCGCACACCAAAAGCCTGATCCATCCGAGGCGTCCGCCTTGAGCGCGCTCTACGATGGGGAGATCAGCTATTGGGACGCCGAGTTTGGCAAGCTCCTCGATGCACTACGGCAGCGTGGCCTCTATGACGATCTCACCATCGTCGTCACCAGCGATCATGGCGAGGAGTTCGACGAGCACGGTGGGTTCTGGCACGGCACCACCCTCTACGACGAGCAAGTGCGTGTCCCGTTGTTCATCAAGCTTCCACAGAACAGACGTGGCGGGACGGTGGTGCGGCACTGGGTGCAGAGCATCGACTTGATGCCGACCGTTTTGGGCCTGGTCGACGCGCCGGTACCCGAAGGCGTGCAGGGAGGCGACGCCTTCACCGGCACCGACATCATCTATGCCGAAGAGAGTCACGAGGGAAACGTGCTCGAATCGGTGCGCGAGCTGCGAGGCACCGACGAGTACAAACTCATCAGCGCCAACCCAGGCAACCCACGAGGCCTCGAGCCGATCGAGCTCTACCGCGTCGACCTCGACCCCGGAGAAACCAACAACCTCGCCGATGCTCAAACCGACGACGTCGTCGCGACGACCAAGACCTTGGTCAAGCAGCGCGCCCTGGCGAACGAAGACGCCGTCTCCGCCGACTCCGTAGAGCTCGACGAAGACGTTGCCGCCCACCTCGAGGCCATCGGCTACATAGAACGCTAGGCGGTGGCGGGGTGGCGGGCTGGAGCTTGGCGGCCTTCTCGGATCGTTCGGTGGACTAGGTAGGCGAGGGCGCCGACCGATCCGGTCGTCAGGGTTGCGATGAAGTAGGGCCAGAAGGGCAGGCCTCGCTCCTTCGCGTCGCCGAACATCCAGATGGCGAACAGCAGTAGGGCGATGCACAGGTCGATGAAGACCTGCGTTGCCCAGGCGCCGGTCATGGCGAGCTCCATGAACCCGGTGTAGCCGTGGTCGAGGACGACCATCGTCGTATAGACCGAAAAGACTGCAAACACGCTGATCAGAGCAAAGAGTCGTAATTTCATGGCAAATCTCCTTGTGAACCCTAGTCTGGAGCCCTTTCTGACGAACAGCCATTACCTCAGAGGTCATGGGCAGGACGAAAGCAGGAGGTAGACTCTCTGGCATGTCGTCACTGTCCGTCGCTCCCGCCGGCTTTGGCCCGCTGCTCCGTCAGTGGCGCGCCGCGCGTCGCATGAGTCAACAGCAGCTTGCCATCGAATCCGAAGTCTCCACGCGCCACATCAGCTACGTTGAAAATGGCAAGTCCTCGCCGAGTCGGGAGATGGTCCTAATTCTCGCCAGCGCTCTCGACCTGCCGCTACGCGAGCGCAACTCACTACTCTCGGCTGCCGGCTTCGCCGCCGTCTATCGCGAGACCAATCTTGCTGCGCCCGAGATGGTGTCGGTGCGCCATGCGTTCGACACGATCCTCTCGCATCACGAGCCGTACCCCGCGGTCGTGCTCACGCGCACCTGGGACCTCGTGAACATGAACAGCGCATTCGTACGTTTGCTGGCGCTGTTCTTCGAGTCGCCCCCGGTCGATCCGATCATCACGCAGAACGTGATGCATTCGCTGTTTCATCCGGCGGGCCTGCGCCCGTACGTCGTCAACTGGGAGGAAGTGGCGGGTATCTTGTTGGACCGGCTGTATCGCGAGTCGATTATCGAGCTCGAAACCAGCGAAAGCCGCAAGCTGATGGACGCCTTGCTGGCGTACCCGGGCGTGTCCTCTAGGTTGCGCAATGTTGATCTCGCGGCGGCGCCCGAGGTTTGCATAACCGTGAAGCTCAAGAAAGATGACCTAGAGCTCGAGTTTTTCACAACGCTCACCACGCTTGGCACACCGATGGATGTCACCGCGCAAGAGCTGCGCATCGAGTCGTACTTCCCGGTCGATGAAGCGACCGGTGAGTGGCTTCGAAAAGCCGCGGCATCCGCAGCAAACTAATGTAAAGTAAACGCGGGTAACCAATGGAGTCGCTCGCCGCACTCGATCTTGGATCAAACAGCTTTCACATGGTGATCGCGCGGCTCGACGACGGTGCTCTACAGATCGTCGACCGAATCCGTGAGCCAGTGCGCCTCGCCGCCGGCCTCCAAGAGGATGGCTCGCTCGATGAGGCGTCCCGAGAGCGGGCGTTCGAGGCATTGGCGCGCTTTGGCCAAAGGCTCCGGGACTTTGGCGCCGACCAGGTGCGGGCGGTCGGGACGAATACCCTACGAAAAGCGAAGGGCTCACGCGCGTTCTTGCGCGAGGCGAGCAAACTCCTCGGTCACCACATCGAGATCATCCCCGGCCGCGAAGAGGCTCGGCTCATCTATCTCGGCGTCTCGCATGGGGTAGCCGGCGCGCCTGCTCGTCGTCTCGTGGTCGACATCGGTGGGGGTAGCACCGAATGCATCATTGGCGACGGCTTCGATGCCGTTGCAGTGCACAGCCTCTACATGGGATGCGTGGGTTTCACCGAGCAGTTCTTTGGCGACGGGAAGATCAGCCGCAAACGCATGAACAACGCCAAGCTCGGCGCCAGCCTGGAGCTTCAGTCGGTGAGAGCATCGCTCCGCAAGCGCGGTTGGGAAAGAGCGATCGGCGCGTCTGGGACGATTCGCGCCGTGGCGACGATCCTCAACGAGGCTGGTTGGGCACACGGCACGATCACCGCCGAGGGCCTTGGCGAGCTCGAGCAGGCAATGATCACCGCCGGACGCTTGGATCGCCTCGAGCTTCCCGGTCTCGATCCCGATCGACGCACCGTGTTTCCGGGTGGCGTGGCGATCCTGGACGCCATTTTCGAACAGCTCGACATCGACGAGATGTGGGTTTCGCCAACCGCCCTTCGCGAGGGCCTCATCTACGACATGGTCGGCCGCCTCCACGACGAAGACCCACGCGACCGAACGATTGCCATGCTCTCAAAGCGCTATTCGATCGACCAGGCGCATGCCGATCGCGTGCAGGAAACCACCCTGGGTCTCCTCGCGCAAGTCGCAGACGCCTGGGATCTCGATTCTCTCGACATTGCGCATGCCCTGGTATGGGCTGCACAGCTTCACGAGATCGGGCTTGCAGTAAACTACACCGGGCATCACAAGCACGGGTCGTACTTGATCGCGTCGTCCGATTTGCCTGGCTTCTCTCGCGATGAGCAACTCCTCGTGGCCGCTCTGGTGCGCGGTCACCGGCGGAAGCTCAACGATGCATTTTTCGAGGCGCTCCCCGTAGAGCTCCTCGATGAAGCCAAACGCCTCACCGTGTTGCTCCGTTTGTCGGTGCTCCTCAACCGCAACCGAGACCCTGAAACAGTTTCGCTGCCGACCCTCGACGCCAGCGATAGCAAGCTCACCTTGCGGTTCGACGAAGCATGGCTCGAAGCCCATCCTCTGGTGCATGCGGATCTAGAACGTGAACAACATGTTCTCAAATCCGCCGGCTTCGAGCTCACTGGTTTCGAGCTGGAGTGATCCATCATGGACTTGTTCCTCATTCGCCACGCCATCGCAGAAGAGAGAAGGGCGGGGCTCCCCGACGAAGAACGGGAGCTCACCAGTACTGGTCGCCAACGCTTCGAGCAGATGGTCCACGACCTCGAGCGCGGCGGCATTCACTTCGACCACGTCTACACCAGCCCATGGACACGCGCCGTGCAGACCGCCGAGCTCCTCGCTCCCGTGAGCGACGGCGAGCTCATCGCCACCGAAGGCTTAGCCCAACCTCCCGACCCGAGCTTCTTCGCCAACCTCGAAGGACAAACGATTGCTTGCGTCGGCCACGAGCCCTGGCTGAGCGACACCCTCGCGCTTCTCACCACAGGCGACCCTTCAGGCACCTGGGTTCGCTTCAAGAAGGGCGCCATCGCCTGGCTCCGCGGCGACCCATCCGAAGCGAGCATGCACCTCCGCGCTCTTTGGATCTGGAAGGGACATTAAAGGATGTGATTCGCGAGGCATCATACTTTAGGGTGAAAATCTCTCGACGGCCCCGCGAATCCTTGCCATATTTTACTAGTGTTTTGGCGGTATTGTGCGCTGAGTGTCTGCGTATGCCTCACGGCATGCACCGGAAAAATCAGCCAAGCGGGTGATAGAGCAAATGGCCCGCCGGCGGTGGACCCGATCCTGGCGGTCGAAAGTGGTGCGCGCCGGCTGTCGCAAGCCGAGCTCGACAATACGCTGCGTGATCTTTTGGGCGAAGACACCGCTCCGGCATCGCGTCTCTTGAATGAAGACGAGTTCCGGCCTTTCGACAACGACTACACCATCCAACAGGCGTCGGACGCTTTGATCACCTCGCTCGAAGCCATGGCCGAAGAGGTTGCGGCGCGCGCCGTGGGTGACGCCGATCGACGCGCCGCGCTGGTGCCCTGTTCTCCGACCGATCCCGGCGACGCTCAGTGCTTCCGTGAGTTCCTGAACAGTCTCCTTCCGCGCGCTCTCCGCAGGTCCGTGACCACTGAAGACGTCGATTCCTACATGCCGTTTCTCGATTTCGCGACCGAAGATAACCCCGCTGTCGAAAACGACTTCTACACGGCGGTGAAGCTCGCGGTGTCCGCGACGATCCAGGACCCGGAGTTTCTCTACCGCATCGAACACGGAACCCCCGGATCCACGCCAGGCCTGCTCGAGCTCGACGGTTACGAGATCGCGAGTCGCATGTCGTATCTCTTGTGGACCACGATGCCGGACGACACGCTTTTTGCTGCGGCAGAAGCGGGAACCCTCACCACTCCCGAAGGGCGACATGCCGAGGCTACCCGCATGCTCGAAGACCCCCGCGCCCGCCTGCAGCTACATCGCTTCCATGCCATGTGGCTCGGGTATCGCTCGATTCCGCACACGGCCGAGTTGGTCGACGCCTTCAATCGCGAAACCTCTGCCCTCATCGATCGCGTCATTCTCGATGAGCCAGGCAGTTACCTCCGCCTCTTCACGATGGACGAAACCTTCGTGGACGACGCGCTCGCCGATCACTACGGCCTGCCGCGCCCGACCGGCGGGGAAGGCTGGGTATCTTACGAGGGCACGGGCCGCGCCGGCATTCTCGGCCACGGCAGTCTTCTCGCCGCATTCAGCAAGTTCGAAGACACCAGCCCGACCCAGCGAGGCATCCTCGTTCGCACCCGACTCATGTGTGAAGACGTGCCTCGACCCCCTCCCGAGGTCGACGTCGACCAGCCGCCCCAGGGTGCGATGAATGCTGTGTGCAAGTACGATCGCTACGCCGAACATCGCGATCAGTCGAGCAGCTGCGCCGGCTGCCACAGTTTGACCGACCCCATTGGCTTCGGCCTCGAGAACTACGACAACGCCGGCCGCTATCGTGAGTACGATGACGGCCTTCCCGAGTGCATCATCGAGGGCAAGGGCGAAATCGTCGGCGTCGGGGAGTTCTCGAGTCCTGCCGAGCTCTCTCAGCTTCTTGTCGACAACGAATATGTCGATGCATGCGCGGTGCGGCAGTTCATGACTTTCGCGTGGGGCCGCCCGCCCACCACCTACGAGGCAGAGCTTCTCACGGAGATGACCGACTCGTTCCGCGGCGACGCTCACGACTTCAAGGCATTCATGCTCGCGTTCATTGCGTCCGACCGATTCGCGCGGCGGGCCCAGGAGAGGCTCTAAGATGGCTGCGAAGATCAATCGACGGGCGGTTCTTCGAGGCATCGCGGGTGTGACAGTCGCCTTGCCGTGGCTCGAGTGCATGATTCCCGCGCGTGGCCGCGCACAGACGTTCCCGACGCGCTACGCGATCCTCTTCGCCGGACAAGCCCTGGGCACCGATAACTACGCCCAGAACTCGAGTCGAATCGGCGGTCAGAACGTTACCGAAGGGGGCCACTTCATCGCCGACACGTCGTACGGCCGCGGCTACGCCCTAACGACACCGCTCATGCCGCTTCAAGGCATGGAAAACGATCTCTCCATGGTCTCAAACCTTGCGATTCCGTTCAACGCAAGCTCCTCTGACGGCAGTGCGGTCCCGACAGGGGGTGCGTACCGCGATTTTCATGGCGGCGGTTCGAGCCCGTTGCTGTCGGGCACCCGATCCACGTCCGCCTCGTTCACGTGCAACGGCATCACATCCGACCAAGTCATCGCCGATCTCAACGACGGCCAGACCACCTTCAAGTCTTTGGTCTTTCGTTCGCAACCAAGCTTCTACGTCAGCGGATACAGTTTCTCGGGCCGGCAATACATCTCGTATGGGGCAGGCGGCGGAAATGGCGCGCGTATCGAAGCGCAGGCAAGCCCGCAGGTCGCCTACCGGTCGCTCTTCCAAGGCTTTGTGCCGGACGACGACGACGATGCAGCGCGTTTTGACTTCGAAATGCGTTCCCGCCGAAGCGTTCTCGACCTCGTCCTCGAGAAGCGCGCCAAGCTCGTCAATAACGTAGGCCGCGCGGACGAAGAACGCCTCGAACGACACTTCGACGAGATTCGCGAGCTCGAGAACCGCATCGGCGCCCTACCGCCGGTCACGAGCGGCCAGTGCTTCGTCCCGCCTGACCCCGGTGCCGACCCACCGATCGGTGGTGACCACGACGGCGGCGGGACCGGCTCGGTTACACCGGGATCCGGCTACAGCGACGAGCACACCCGTTCCCGCATCTTCGCCGACCTGATCCACATGGCTTTCGTCTGCGACCTCACACGTTCGGCTTCGCTACAGATCACCGTGTTCCAGTCTCACATGAACGCGCGACCGATCGCCGACGGCCTCGGCACTCTCCCGGGCACGTTCCGCCCCGCCCGCTGGGCTTCGGTCGGTGGCGACCTCCACGAAGTTGGCCACAACGGTGACCCCAACAACCGCGGTCAGATTCCATCGTCTGGCCTCCTTGGTTGGCACATTTCTCACTACGCGTATTTGATCGACAAGCTTCGTAACACGCCGGAAGGCGGTGGCAACGTCCTCGACAACAGCGCGATCGTGTTCACCCCGGAAGCCGGCCACGGTCTTCAACTCAATGACGCCTCGTCGCAAAACCAAACGCACTCGGTCGAGAACATGGTGATACTCGTCGCCGGTCGCGCGGGCGGCCTCAATCCAGGAGCTCACATCGACGGCAGCCGCCAACATCCCGTGCGCGTTCTCGTACGCGCGATGCAGGCAGCGGGCTACAACGGCAACTCCCTAGGCGACGTCAGTGGCACGATCGATCTCTAAGGCGCGTCGCCGCGCAGCCGTCTACATCGTGAAGTAGCTCACAATGCAGCAGGCCGGTGTCCTTGGTCTTCCAGAAAGCAACACTAAAGGGTGAATTAGTTAGCCTTAGGTGCTAACTTGTTCATCATGGTTTCGTGGATGGCGCCCTGGCGCAGGGCAGTGGCCCTGTGTGTGCTCCTGATCGGCTGCGCAGACCCGAACCTTTCTGACGGCGCCGCCGGGAGCAGCTCGACCACCGTCGGCCTCTCCACGTGTATCGACCTCGCCGAAGGAGAAGAGCTTTCTGGGGTCGGCCCCGATGGGCGCGCTTGGGTGACTAGCCTCGATGGTCTTCGCGTCGTCGACCCGGACGGCGAATCGCAACCGATCACCGTCCGCTTCGGTACTGCTGACGAGCTCGTAGCATGGACTGCCGACCGCGCATTCATCGTCAGCGAAAGCCAGCTTTGGGACACGAGCCTCGAGGGCTCTCAGCCTTTCATCCTGCCCGACAACCTCGGCCGTCCTCGCTACGCATGCGGCGATCCCGAAGCCACATCCGGCTCGTTCATCCTCGGCACCCGTGGTCTCTTCGAGCGTCGCGGGAGCGATTGGTACCGCTGGGACATTCCGATCGACGTCTTCGAGACGATGGAGATCCAGCACTTCGAAGGGTCATGCGCCACCGCCGACGAAGTCCTCTACATGACGACCACCGAGGGAGCCCTTTGGGAGATCCGCTTCGAGGACAATCCGTTCTTCCGTGAGATCGCCTCGGTCAGCAACGCGCAGGAGCTCGCGATCGATTCCGAGCACGGCATCATTCGCCTCTCCCTCGGCTCGCTCTACCGATACACCGGCGCTTGGGAGTACATCCCATTCGATGGCGGCTTCGTGATGCACGCCGATGCCGCTGGCGGCGTCGTTTGGGCCACCGTGCGTGAAAAGATCTTCCGCCGCGACCGTTTCGCGCGTTGGGAGGAGATCGAGCCCGACACGACCTTCGAGTTCATCGACAAGATCGTGGCCTATCCTGCCGGCGGCGCATGGGTCGTCGAGGACTCGCGCATATGTCACTTCGGCCATCGAGAGTCGGTCGTCGTCAACGGGATGCGCCCGTTCGAGCGGATCGATCAAGAGAACCCGCCTGAGCAGCTCACCGTCATGGCCGACCCCACCGCCTCGATGTCGCTTTCCGCAAGCCTCGATGGTCGCCCTGTTTCAGTGACTGGTGTGTCAGGCCTATGGACCCTCGGCGAGCTCGGTGTGATCAGCGCCGGTTGGCACGAGCTCACCCTCGACCTGTCAGGCCCCCTCGGCCCGGTTCAGCGTACGGTTCCGTTTCGGGTCGATGGCGAAGTCGTCATCGGGGGCAACGACCCGACGGTCTATTACGAGGCTGACATCAAGCCCATCTTCGACATGTATTGCGCGCAGTGTCACGGCCCGGCCGGGACGCAGCGCTTCTTTGGGGACTACGAGACTTTCGTGGTCACCGCCCAGAGCGCACTCGACCTCGTCAAGAGTCGTGAAATGCCGCCTCCTCCGCGGCCCGGGCCCAGCCAGGAGGAGATCGGTCTCATCGAAACGTGGATCCAGGAAGGAATGGCGCCATGACGCCTAGGTGGACAATCATTGGCGTTCTGATCGGAGGACTGCTCGTAGGGTGTACGGGCGATCTCAACGGATCAGACCCAAGAGAACCGAACGACCCCAACGCTACACCCGAAACCAAGCGCCTAGTGCGCCTCAGTGCTGATCAGTTCTTCCGCTCGCTGGAGGTGACGACCGGTCAAACCTGGTCGCGGGAAGATCAGTACGCGCCGACGCTTGGGAAACCGGACTTCAATCAGTCGACGCAAGAGGCGAGAGAGATCTCGGTGAGCTTCGTGAAGCTTGCCGGTGATGCCGCTCGCGAGGTGTGCGGTGAAGCGGTGGATGCCGATCTCGAGATGGGCAACTCCGAGGATCGGGTCATCTTGAAGCATCTCGACAGCCTCGATCCCGAAGACGACTCCGTCCTGCTGAACCTGCGGTACCTCGTGCTGCGCTTTCACGGGCTGTACATGACCGATGACCTGGACTCTCGGCTCGACCCCTGGGCCGCTATTGTGCGCACCGACCTGCCAGCAGATCAGGCCGAGCGCGAGGCACAGGCCCGCGATCGCTGGAAAGCGGTTTGCGTCGGTCTCATCACCCATCCCGACTTTCTCACGTACTGAGGTGTGACCATGTGCAACGAAAATAAATTTGAATTCAGTCGTAGACACCTCATGCGGGGTGCCTTGGCCGGCGTTGGTATGCTCACGCTTGCCCCCATCACGCGCGTCTTCGGTCAGCAGCCGGGCGGACGCCGTCTCGTGGCTTGTTACCTCCAGGGCGGCTGGGACGTGTTGCTCGGGCCGGACCCGCGCGACCCACTCGGCACGTATGATGGCATCGATCTCGACATCAATCGGCTCGACGTGCAGTACCAGGACCCGATTCCCGTCATGAGCGGCGGCATGGAGGTCCTTTGGGGCCCGACGATGGCGGCCCTGGTCCCGCATGCGGATCTGGTGACCATCTTCCGCGGCATGAACATGAACACCGTCTCCCACGAGAGCGCGACGCTCTACAGCCACACCAGCATCGAGCCCGACAACAACCTCGCGAAGGGCGATTCGCTGAGCACCATCGCTGCGGCGACGTTCGACGACGGCAAACTCATTCCAAACGCGGCCATCGACGTCGCGAACTTCAACAAGAGCTTCGATAACCGCGTCACTGCGTTTCAGATGAATGATCCCGACGAAATCGGGCAGCTCATCGGCCAAAACCGGGACCAGCTGCCTGGCTATCTCGAGGACCTCTTGAAGAGCTCTCTCGACGCGGCTCGGTCCTGCGTCTCGCCCGAGTACGCCGGCCGACTCCCCGAGGATCAGATGCAGCTCAGCCGCGACCGCCTCAAGCGGATTCAGGACCAGGACTTGATCAGCCGGTTCGACTTCGGTGGAGGCTCTGAAGAGATGCAGACCATCCGGGCTCTCTACAACCTCAACGACGACGCAGGCGAAGCAGCGGCCACCGCGGCCCAGCTGCTTCGGACCGATCTCAGCGCGGCGGTGACCGCACGTCTGTCCGGCGGCTTTGACACGCACGGCAACAACTGGTCGTTCGACCAGCCTGACCGGCTCCGACGCTCGTTCGACGCGGTTGGGGCGCTGGTCACTCACCTTCGCGAGGACGACCCGAACTTCGACCGCACCACCGTGATCGTCTACTCGGAGTTCTCCCGGACGCCGCGCATCAATGGTGATGGTGGTCGAGACCACTGGTTCAACGACTCGGTCGTAGTGATCGGCAACACGCTTCAGAGAGGAGTCTTTGGGGCCAGCAATGACCAGGACCTTGGGATCATCTCCGTCGACCAGTCGACGGGTCTTCCAAACGAAAGCGGCATCCAACTCAAACCCGAGATTGTGATCGGCACGCTCGTGAAGAGCTTTGGCGGGGACCCATTCAACTTCCGGGACGTCACGCTCGATGACTGGATCACGAATCAGGAGGTGCAGCCATGAGGCGTTTTCTCATCATTGCCATCGCGGCCATGACCATGTCACCGCTGGCATCTCTCGCTCAGTCGCCTGAGCAATGTGCGCCGACCGAACGCTTGGGCAAGTATCGCTTCTTGCGGCAGGTCACGCTCGACCTCTATGGTCGACCTCCCAGCATCGAAGAGTACGAACAGCTCCACAGTGGTGCCGACGTCGACGAGGCCAAGGTCGACGAGATGCTTGCATCACCGGAGTTCTTCGATCGCCTCGCGGGGTACCATCGAAGCTTCCTCTGGACTGCGCTGCCCTCAAACAACGACCTGTTCCGGACATTCATCGAGCCGGACAACGTCGACGGCGTCGAGGTCTGGTCGAACGACGACAAGCAGCTCGACTTCCGCGGGGCATACGAGCCATGCCTCAACATGCAGCACACCAACTTCGACGCAGGCGGGAGACCGCTCCCGATGCAGACAGGGTACACGGGCGGGGAGTGCGCCCAAACCGCCGGTGGCTGCGTGATGGACGGCTGGGTGCAGATCAGCCCGTACTGGAACCCGGACATTACGATTCAGGTCTGCGCCTTTGACGCTCAAGAGTTCACCACTGGCGTCAACACGAACGAGGACGGCGTCCTTACGGACTGTTCACGGCGCAACGGCGACCCCGGATGCGGCTGTGGCCCTGCGCTTCGCTACTGTGCGGCCGAGGGCCCGATCGGGAACGTCGATGCGATTCGCACGGCGCTCACGGAGGAGCCTGCTCGTATCTTCGAGGGAATCATCAAGGCTCGTCGTCCGTACACCGACGCGTTCTCGACCAACGAGACGTACTTCAACGGCGCGCTTCGGCACTACTACCGCTACCTTCAGCGGGACCAGGACGGGGAGCTCAACGACATCGTCGAGGCGGCCTACACGGCAGATTGGGAGCTGATCCAACGCCCCGACTACCACTCGGGCATCCTCACGACGATGGGCTATCTGTTGCGCCACACATCTCAACGCGCCCGCGTTAATCGACTGTACACGGCGTTCCTATGCGACCCCTTCGTCGCACCAGCCGGCGGTTTGCCCTCTGCAACCGACCCCTGCTCACAGAACCCCGACCTCTCCGAGCGCTGTGGTTGCACCTCGTGCCACACCACCATCGAACCTGCGACCACGTACTTTGGTCGTTGGGAGGAGGGCGAGTTCAACTATCGTGCGGACCTCGAGACCTTCAGCGAGAACTGCGCCACCTGTGAGGCCGGCAACTGTTCGAGCTCCTGCCGGCGTGACTACGTCACGATGGATCTAGAGACGACTCCCGGGTCCCTCGGCGAAGAGGTCGGCAAGCTGACCACGGTAGCTTGGCGGACACCAGAAGAGGCTGCGGCCATCGACAAGGGGCCAAGCAGCCTCTTCGACCAACCTGGCAAACAGGACCAGCTCGCAAGCTGCGCTGTGCAGAACTTCTCGGAGTTCCTCTTCAGCCGCGAGCTCACCACTAACGAAAAGGGTGGGTGGCTCCCCGACCAGGCGAGCAACTTCCGAGACAACGGCTACGACTTCATCCAGATGGCCAAGGGCATCGTGATGGACCCACGCTACCGTCGGATCGACTGATCCGTCGGTTGCAATAATCGCTCTACGGCCGGCTCACGTACCCTGCGCGGTCAGTAGTTGCTCTACCGCCGGCGTCACGGGTACGCCGAACTCCGTGAACTGTTGGCGAACCCACGGGGCGGCATCCGCGATCGACGCGAACGGCTGGATGGGAACCGGGACTGGGGCCACCCAGGTGACCGCTTTGAGAGCACCGCGAATCAACGCGTTGCTGAAGAGAACCGCGATCCCAAAGTGCACCTCGCCCGCCAGAGGGCCCGTCACCTGGAACCACTCGGTGAGACGCTTGCGTTGGTAGGCGGTAATCGCCGTGCTCAAGCCTCGCGAGTCGAGGATCGTGGCAAAAAGGATGCGTCGCTCCACATACTCGGTGTAGCGAGTGATGAAGAATTCGAAACCGTCGTCGGAGAGAGGCTTCGAAGGGAACCGCACGTATAGAAGAGGCCACGCGGTATCGTCGAAGGTGAGCCCGAACTGATGAGTCACGTTCGGTACTCCCCCCGTCGTCATGTACTCTCGTCGCCAGCTGCTGGCGGCAGTGTGAGGCGGAACCGCGTCTCTTTGTCGTTGCTTGCGGACACCTCGAGCCTACCGCCGAGCTCTTCGGCGATGCGCTTGGAGATCGCAAGCCCAACCCCAGCCCCGTGCAGACGTCCACCGACGCCGAAGGGCTTGAACACGTTGTTCACCTGGTCGTTATGAATCTGCGGCCCGTTGTCGGACACGTCGAGCACCGCCTTGCCGTCGAGGATGGCGGTCGTCACGCGGACCACGCCCTGACGCTCGGTCCGGCTAGCGGCCCGTTGAATCGCATTGGCCAGCAGGTTGAGCGCGATTTGTACGATGTTGGTGCGGGTCGCAAGCACCTTCGGCTCGACCCCCGTCGCCACTTCGATCAGCGCGCGACCCCGAAGCCCACTGCTCTCGGCCTTGCGCAAAGCCACACGCACGGCATCAGCCAAATCGACGATCTCGGCTTCAACCTCTTCCGGCGCCTTCGCCATCTCCTCGGTCAGCTCGAGAATTCGCTTCACCCCGTCTCGCGCATCGGCCACCGCGGTGTCGACCTGCGCTAAAATCCCGCGCGCACGCGTCAGGTCCGGAGTCGCTTCTTCGAGTGCGGAAGCTGCGGCTCCGACCGAGGTCTCGATCACCGTGAGGTTGTTTCGAATCCACCCTACCGGGTTGCGAAGCTCTTCGGCGAGCCCACTCGCCACGACACTGAGCGAGTACGCTCGTTCGGTGTCGAGCAAGCGCTGCTCGAGCTGCTTGACGCGCGTGTTCAGCGTGTAGAGATCGATCGCATCGCGAAGCTCGGCCCGAAGCACCTCTGGCTCCCAGGGCTTGCGCATGTAGCGACGCACGTGCCCGCGGTTGATCGCATCCTCGGCGGCCTGAAGATCCGAGTATGCCGTGATCAAAAGCCGAATCGTCTCCGGGTATTCGGTCTCGACTTTTTCGAGAAGCTCGATCCCGGTCATCCCCGGCATCCGCTGGTCGGTAAGCACGACACCGATCTCGTGCTCCCGCATCAAAGCGAGTCCGTCGGCCGCACTCGACGCGGTCAGGACCGGAAAGTCGTCCCCACAAACCGCCTCGAAGACAACCAGATTTGGTTCTTCATCGTCTACGAATAAAACGTGCGCTGTCATGCTGCCTGCTCCATGGCTGGGATCTCCATCACAAAGCGAGCCCCCCCACCGGGCCTAGGTTCATATCTTAGCTCACCACCGCACTCCTGTGCGATTCTTCGACTCAAATGAAGCCCCAACCCCGTCCCTTCGCCTTCCACTCTCGTTGTAAAGAACGGGTCGAAGATCCGATGCACCATATCGGCAGGTACGCCCGGCCCATCATCAGCAACCGTGACCGAGATCACCTTTTCCCGTTGCTTGGTTTCAATCCAGACGTTCTTAGCGCTGGAACGCACGGAGTTGTCGATCAGATTCAAAAGCACCTGATTGAACGCCCGTGCAGGTACGAACACGTCTCCCGTCACTTCGTAGTCCTGATGCACCGTGACGTTCCTCATCTTGTGGTGGAGCAGGTTGAGCGTGGACTCGACCGCAATGCGCACGTTGCAGGGCGCGAGGTCGGTGCCGTCGGCAGGCCGAGCGTGGGCACCTAGCGCCGAGACGATACTGTCAATGCGGTTGATGCCATCGATGATCACGCCGAGCAGCTTCTCGCTCGGCACGCGCGTTGAACCCCCTTGCTCCAGTACTTTGGCGGCGTTGACGACCGCGTTCAGTGGATTCTTGACCTCGTGAGCCAAACCAGCGGCCAGCGTGCCCGCCGAGGCGAGGCGCGCTTGGTCGGCAAGCTGCAACGAAAGGCCCCGCATCTTGAGGTGAGCACGGATGCGTGCGAGCAACACTTGGGTGTGGAACGGCTTGGACACGAAATCGTCAGCGCCCGCTTCGTAGCCCTCGAGCGCGGTCTCGCTTTCCCCGCGCGCGGT
>CAXMND010000015.1:0-8518 GCA_964194675.1 uncultured Coxiellaceae bacterium
GAGTACTGGGAGGATGCCGACTCGACGGCGAAGACGATCAAGCCGGGGCGGTGGCTCAACACAGGTGATGTCGGTCGGTTCGAGAACGGGCGCCTCTACATCGTGTCGCGCAAGCGCGACCTGATCTTGCGGGGCGGCGAAAACGTGTATCCATTCGAGATCGAGCAGCGCCTGCAAGCGCACCCTGCCGTGGCGGAAGCCGCCGTGATCGGAGTAGATCACGAGGATCTCGGTGAAGAGGTCAAGGCGGTCGTCGTGTTCCACGAGGGTCGCGAAATCATGACCAACGAGCTTCAACGCTGGGTGGCGGACGCTCTTGCGTACTACAAGGTGCCGAGCCATTGGGAGGTTCGAAACGAGCCCTTGCCGCGCAACGCAACCGGAAAGGTGCTAAAGCAACTTCTGCGCGACGCGCAAGATTCGATGTTCATCGAGGAGTAGAAATGCCTGAAGCCGTGATCGTTTCCACCGCGCGCACCCCCATTGGGCGTGCTTTCAAGGGCTCGCTGATCGAGATGCGGCCCGATGACCTCGCAGCGATCGTGGTCCAGGCGGCTCTCGTAAAGGTGCCCAACCTCGATCCAACGCTCGTCGAAGACTTGATCCTCGGTTGCGCGCAACCGGCGGGTGAGCAGGGGTACAACATCGGCCGCGTCGTGAGCTTGTTGAGTGGGTTGCCGGATGTCCCGGGGACGACAGTCAATCGATATTGTTCGTCGTCGTTGCAGACGATTCGAATGGCCGCACACGCGATCAAGGCCGGCGAAGGGGACTGCTTCATTGCCGCGGGCATCGAGTGCGTCAGCCGGTTTGGCCTAGGCAGGGCCGACGGCATGGAGAACACCATGAACCCGAAGTTCGCGGACGCGGAAGCGCGGATGGCGAAGTACATGTCCGGAGAAGGCGGGGACTGGGAGCCCACCGGAGGCTTGGCCGACGTCTACGTCACGATGCTGCAGACCGCGGAGAACGTCGCGCAGCACAAGTCCGTCTCTCGACAAGAACAGGATGAGTTCGCGGCTCTTTCGCAGCAACGCGCGGAGGCTGCGCAGAAGTCCGGCTACTTCGCAGCGGAGATCACTCCGGTGACGACGCCCGGTGGCGAGGTTGTCGACACCGACGACTGCCCGAGGCACGGAACGACGGCGGAGAAGCTGGGGGGGTTGAAGCCGGTTCTGCTCGAACAGATGGGTGAGAAGGCCACAGTCACCGCAGGCAATGCGTGCCCGCTCAACGATGGCGCGGCAGCGGTCATCGTGATGAGTGACACCAAGGCACAAGAGCTCGGAATCAAGCCGCTTGCACGCGTGGTTTCGACCGCCGTCACTGCGCTCAACCCGGAGATCATGGGTCTCGGGCCAATCGAGGCCAGCCGCGCGGCTCTCGCTCGCGCGGGCATGACGATCAGCGACATCGACCTCGTCGAGATCAACGAAGCCTTCGCGGCGCAGGTGGTGCCTTCCGCCCGCGAGCTCGAAATCCCGATCGACAAGCTCAACGTCAACGGCGGCGCGATCGCTCTCGGTCACCCCTTCGGACAGACGGGCGCCCGCATCATGACGACGCTCATTCACAACCTTCAGTCACGCGACGGCCGCTACGGCCTCGAGACGATGTGCGTGGGCGGCGGTCAGGGGATGGCCGCGGTCATCGAGCGGCTCGGCTAGGGGTCACACGACTGACGGCCGTCCGTACACTGGTAAACGCAGTAGTCGGCGACGCATGCCGGCGACGGCGATATTTCGCAAAGATCGATCGTGCAACCGCTCGAGCCTTCACAAAGATCGAAACACTCCATGTCGCCGAACACGCCAACCTCGCACTGCTGAGTTGGGACACAGTCGCCCATAAACCCGCCCAAGCCGCCGGCGCCCATTCCGCCGGAACCGCCCGCGCCAAGCTCCATGCATAGGCAGTCACAGAAGCCATTGGCATCGCACTCCGCAGACATGACCTCTTCGTTGGCCGAAGCGCAAAACACCTCGCATTCCGCCTCGCAGTCGGCGTTGTCTTCACAGAGGAGCGGCGGAAAGAGCTCTTGGTTGCAGTCGCTGCCCAAGAGCGAGAGCGTGCCCACCAGCAACAAGAGTGAAAGTACCCACCGCATGCGTCACCTCCGAGTCTGTGACGCCAAACTAACCCGGCGGAGCCGCGCCCTTCAAGGGGGCAGTCCCACTGCCGGCGTCAGCGCCAGTGTCAGCGTCAGCGCCAGTGGAAAAACCTGGCTCTTGCTTGCAAAAAGTGAAACATGTTTCACTCTAATAGCCCGCGACGACTGAGCCCTTTGTGACCGAAGTCAACCACCAGATTCTATTGAAGAAACGCCCTGTAGGCGTGCCATCGGCCGACGATTTCGAGGCCGGCGAGACGCCCATTCCAAGCCCCGGAGACGGAGAGGTCTTGCTCAAGAATCTCTACCTTTCGATCGACCCCGCCATTCGCGGCTGGATGAGCGACGCGAAGTCGTACCTGCCGCCGGTCGCGATCGGCGAGCCGGTTCGAAGTGGGACACTCTCGCAGATCGTCGAGTCCAACGCCGAGAGGTGGCCCGTTGGGCAGATCGTCCAAGCGCTCACGGCTTGGGAATCGTTCAGCGCCGTGCCGGCTTCGAATCTGCACGGGAAGGTCAAGACGATCGAGGGCATCCCCCTTCCTTCCATGCTCAGCGTGCTCGGTGGTACCGGCCTCACTGCGTACTTTGGGCTTCTCGAGGTCGGGCTACCAAAGGAAGGGGAAACCGTCGTCGTCTCGGCAGCCGCAGGCGGCGTCGGCTCGATCGTCGGACAGATCGCGCGGATCAAAGGTTGTCGCGCGGTCGGATTGACCGGAAGCGATGACAAGTGTGCATGGCTTACCAAGGAGCTCGGCTACGACGCGGCGATTAACTACAAGACCGCCGATCTGCGGGTTGCCCTCAAAGAGGTTTGTCCGAAAGGGATCGACGTGTTCTTCGATAGCGTGGGCGGGGAGATTCTGAATACGGTTCTCACGCGGATCAACCGGCGCGGTCGCGTCGCGCTCTGCGGCGCGATCTCCCAGATCAACGCCGACGAGCTGCCTCCCGGACCGAGCAATTATCTCCAGCTGCTCGCGAAGAGTGCTCGGATGGAGGGCTTTACGACCTTGGATTTCGCGCGGCGCTACGACGAAGCGCGCGCCGACCTTGCGAGCTGGATCCACGCGGGGAAACTCACCTACTGTGACGACATCGTCGAGGGGCTCGATAACGCGCCGTCGCACTTGCTTCGCTTGTTCACCGGTGAGCACCGAGGAAAACTCATGGTCAAATTGGCCGACCCAGAGGTTTAGTCATGGCTCAGATCTGTAAAGGACGTGTAGTGATCGTAACGGGCGCAGGGCGCGGCATCGGCCGCGAGCATGCACTCGAGTTTGCACGACAAGGTGCGAAAGTCGTGGTGAACGACCTCGGAGTGAGTAACCGCGGTGAGGGCGGCGGTAAGGGGCCTGCCGACGAGGTCGTTCAAGCGATCCGCGACATGGGTGGCGAGGCCGTCGCCAACGCTGCCGACGTCGCCGACTGGCAGCAAGCCGAGGACCTCGTGCGTCAGGCGATCGACGCCTTCGGCCGGCTCGACGTAGTGGTCAACAACGCGGGCTTCGTCCGCGACAGGATGTTCGTCAGCTGCAGCGAAGAAGAGTGGGATGCGATCATTCGCGTTCACCTGAAGGGCCACTTCTGCGTGTCCCGCCACGCCACAGCGTACTGGCGTGGGCGGGTCAAAGCTGGAGAGCCGGTCGATGCGCGCATCATCAATACGACCTCGGGCGCAGGCGTGCTTGGAAGCATCGGCCAATCGAGTTACTCGGCCGCCAAAGCCGGCATCGCCACGTTGACGCTGGTGCAGGCCGCCGAGCTCGGACGCTACGGGATCACGGCCAACGCGATCTGCCCCATCGCGCGAACACGAATGACCGAAGGCGCCTTCGCAGACGCGATGAAGAAGCCCGACGAGGGCTTCGACGTGAACGATCCGGCCAACGTTTCACCATTCCTGGCATGGCTCGGCAGCCAGCAGTCGAAGGAGGTGACTGGCCGTGTTTGGGAAGTCTTCGGTGGTACGATCACGGTGTTCGACGGTTATCGCCGAGAACAGACGGTGGATATCGGAAAACGTTGGGACGCGGCGGAGGTCGGACCCGCGGTTCAAGAGCTACTCTCGAAGGCACACCCCCTCGTGAAGGTTTACGGTACATGAGCGATCCTCTCGACCTTAGCGCAAAGGCGGTTCTGATCACGGGTGGCGGCCGTGGGATCGGTCGCGGCATCGCAGAGGCATTTCTCGAGGCTGGGGCCGATGTCGCCGTGTGCGGTCGCAAGGAGCCCGAGGAGCTGCCGAGCGCGGGCGGCAGGAGCGCGATCTTCGTCGCTGCGGATGTGCGAGATGCCGAGCAAGTCGAGGCGATGGTCAGCAAAGTCGTCGAACGGTTGGGCCGACTGGACGTTCTTGTGAACAATGCCGGAGGGGCCCCTTTCGCCGATGCGGCAACCGTGTCGCCGCGGTTTTCGGAGAAAGTGATTCAACTCAATTTGATCGCCGCCCTTCACGGCGCACAACAAGCCAACCGGGTGATGCAGGGTCAGGATTCGGGCGGTGTCATCATCAACATCGCCAGCGTATCCGGAGTGCGGCCGTCGCCGGGGACCGCTGCCTACGGCGCCGCCAAAGCGGGGCTGATCAATCTCACGGGAAGCCTGGCGATCGAATGGGGCCCCAAAGTGCGCGTCAATGCGGTTTCGGCCGGCATGATTCGAACCGAGCAGGCGCACCTTCACTACGGCGACGAAGCCGGAGTGGCTCGAATCGCCGATACCATCCCGCTCAAACGTCTCGGAACCCCTGGCGACGTGGCAGGGGCATGCCTGTACCTCGCGTCACCGCTCGCTTCCTACGTGAGCGGCGCCAATTTAGTGCTTCACGGCGGCGGAGAAACGCCCGCCTTCCTGACCGCCGCCAACACCGATCGGGGCGAGTGAGCGAATGGAATTTTCATTCTCGGAAGACCAGGACGAGCTCAGGAGAGCCGCGCGTCGATTTTTGGAAGTCGCTTCGTCGGAGGAACGCGTTCGTGCAGTAATGGAGACCGAGCAGGGCTACGACAGCGCGGTGTGGGAGCAGCTTGCCGAGGAGCTCGCCTGGACCGCGCTCACGATTCCTGAGGAGTACGGCGGCCTCGGGATGAGCACCATGGATCTTCATCCGCTGATGGAAGAAATGGGCCGATCACTTCTCTGCTCTCCCTTCTTTTCGACGATCTGCCTCGGCGCGAACGCGCTATTGCTCGGTGGCAGTTCTGAACAGAAAGAGCGCTGGCTGCCTTCGATCGCAGCGGGCGAGCGGACTACGACGTTGGCCTACACCGAGAAGAACGGTCGATGGGACAGCAGCGGCATCGAAGCAAGCTATTCGCAGAGTGGTGCCGGGTACGTGCTTCGTGGTCACAAGCACTACGTACTCGATGGACACACCGCGGATTTGCTGATCGTCGCTGCGCGTTCCGAGCAAAGCATGGGGGATGAAGGAGTCAGCCTGTTCGTGGTTCCCGCGAATGTGGACGGGTTGGAGCGGTCGTGGCTCCCGACGCTAGATCAGACGCGCCGGCAGGCCGCCATCGAGCTCAACGACCTGGTTGTTCCCACCGACAGCCTGCTCGGAGAGGAAGGCCAGGGTTGGCCGGTGTGCGAGCGGACGGTCGACCTCGCAATGATTGCGCTTGCCGCCGAGCAGGTCGGCACCGCCGAAGCGTGCCTCGACATGTCGGTCGAGTACGCGAAGATCCGCCGCCAGTTTGGCCGCGTGATCGGCTCGTTTCAGGCGATCAAGCACAAGTGCGCCGATATGTTGATGCTCGTCGAGTCCGCGCGGTCGTCCGCCTTCTACGCAAGCGCCTTGGCAGCGCAGGGCGAGCCTGACCTCGCGGAGACGGCATCGTCTGCCAAGGCCTTCTGCTCGGACGCGGTCTTTCATTGCGCCGCGGAGAACATCCAGATTCACGGGGGCATCGGGTTCACGTGGGAGCACCCGGCGCACATGTACTTCAAGCGCGCGAAGTCCTCGGAAATGCTTTTCGGTACTCCCCCGTTTCACCGCGAACGAGTCGCGCAACGGATGGGTCTGTAATGGAGCTTCAGCTATCGAAAGAGGAAGAAGCCTTCCGGGACGAAGTCCGCGCTTGGCTACAAGAACAGCTCAACGGGCCGTTCAAGGATCTGCAGGGCCGTGGGACATCGGGCGACCAAGACTCGTTCATCGAAGAGCGTATCGCATGGGGTAAGGTGATGGGCGCCGCCGGGTGGAACTGTATCGGCTGGCCGAAGGAGCTCGGCGGACGCGGATGCACGATCAAAGAAGAGGCGGTCTTCAGCGAAGAGTACGTTCGCGCCAACGGTCCCGGAAACGTCGGACACATCGGCGAAACCCTACTCGGGCCCACGCTCATCCACTTCGGGACACCCGAGCAACAGAAGCGCTTTTTGCCTCCGATCGTCTCGGGCGACGAGATTTGGTGTCAAGGGTATTCGGAACCGGGCGCGGGCTCCGATCTGGCCTCGGTGCAAACGAAGGCCACTCTCGAGGGCGAGGAATGGGTCATCGAAGGCCAGAAGATCTGGACGTCTGGAGCGCATTACTCCGACTGGTGTTTCGTGCTTTGCCGAACGGACGCAGAAGCGCCAAAGCACCGCGGGATCAGTTACATCCTCGTCCCGATGAAGCAGGACGGTATCGAGGTGCGCCCGATCAAGCAGATGAGCGGAAGCGCCGAGTTTGCCGAAGTATTCTTCGATGGGGCGCGGACGCACGAAGACAACGTGGTCGGTGGTGTGAACAACGGTTGGAAGGTCGCGATGGGCACTCTCGCCTTCGAACGGGGCGCATCGACCCTCAGCCAGCAGTACCTCTTTCAGAAGGAGTTCGAGCAGGTGCTCGCTGTGGCCAAGCGAACGGGCGCCGACAAGGATCCCGTGTTCCGACAGCGGCTCGCGGACGCCTGGATCGGCCTCAAGGTCATGCGCATCAACGCGCTCCGAATGCTCGAACACGAGGGGGCAGACCTCAACCGCGAGGCCCTCATCGGCAAGCTCTACTGGTCCAATTGGCACCGCGACCTCGGGAAACTCGCAATGGACCTAATGGGTCCTGAGGGTGAAATGCTGGAGGCAAGCCCGTATGAGCTGACACGGTTGCAAAAGTGGTATCTCTTCTCGCGAGCCGACACGATCTACGCGGGCTCGAATCAAATTCAACGCAACATCATCGGCGAACGAGGACTCGGACTGCCGAAGGAGCCACGATGACCAGCAAACCCACCTATGTCGGCGGCCACAAACTGCTCGAAGGAAAGACCGTCCTCGTCACCGCTGCGGCTGGCACCGGCATCGGCTTCGCCACGGCAATGCGTTGCGTCGAAGAAGGTTGCGCTAGCCTCGTGATCAGCGACATCCACGAACGTCGGCTCCAAGAGGCTGCCGACAAGATCGAGGCCGAGACCCGCGTCCGTCCGGATACGGTGCTGTGCAACGTCACCAAAGAAGACGAAGTACAAGCCATGTTTGCGTTCGCCGTCGAGAAGATGGGCGGCGTGGACATCTTGATGAACAACGCTGGGCTTGGTGGGTACGCCAAGATCGTCGACATGACCGACGAGCAATGGAATCTGGTGCTCGACGTGACTCTCAATGGGTGCTTTCGTTGCACCCGAGCGGCGCTCAAGCACATGATGCCACGAGGACGAGGGGCGATCGTAAACAACGCGTCGGTTCTTGGCTGGAGAGCGCAGGAAGGGCAGTCACACTACGCGGCGGCCAAGGCCGGTGTCATGGCACTCACGCGGTGCACGGCAATCGAGGCCGCCGAGAGCAATGTTCGTATCAACTGCGTCGCACCCTCGCTTGCGCTGCACCCGTTCTTGGAAAAGGTGACACCGCCTGGGCTGCTCGAGGAACTCCAGAAGCGTGAGGCGTTTGGGCGAGGCGCCGAGCCGTGGGAGATCTCGAACGTGATGGTTTTCTTGGCAAGCGACTACAGCTCCTACATGACGGGCGAAGTGCTCTCAGTTTCCAGTCAACGCGCCTGAGTGTGTGGATAGGCGATAGCGTGGGGGCGGTGGGGCGGGACCAATTGACGGGCCGCAGGTCCGACCGGGATCGACCGCGAGGCCGCCTAGGCGATAGCGCGGGGGCGCTCGACCACGAACGAAAATCTCTCGCACACTTTACGTTGTTGCATTAGCGTTTGCGGGACTGCCACGCGTCTGAGTACTGAAGCAGGTAGCGACGGATCAGGGGGGAGAGTAAGCGCACGATCGGTCGCGTCCACCGCGACTCATGGCGAAACTCGCGGATGAAATCGTGGAAGGCGTGCTCCTGATACTGAAGGATCGCCTGACTCTCCGTCGTATCGATCCAATCGCAGTAGTAGGGGCGCTTTCCGTATGCCTCGGCGGGAAGCTCACCGACGCCCGAGGCGCCGAAGATAGCGGCATAGAAATCTGCGAAGGT
>CAXMND010000016.1:0-3927 GCA_964194675.1 uncultured Coxiellaceae bacterium
CAGCGCTCGCTCTTCATCGTCGACGTCCCCGCCGCGCCTCGCGATCCGAGCCGTCAGCAGGCACGCCTCCACGGTGCAAGCCGCCTCGCCTCCCCCTCCTGCCGCCGCCCGAGCAAAGGACTGGGCGCGTCGGCGATCTCCCGTACGTTCGGCCACCCGGGCATAGGCCAAGTGATCGCGTGGGTCGTCGTCACCGTGCACCTCGTCGAAATGGGAAACGAGCTCCGCCAAGAGCGCCGCCAAAGCGATCAAGTCGTTGGCGTTGTGCTCGATGACTTTGGCGATCGGCGAGACGTCACCGCTGTCGAGGTAGTCGAAGTAGAGCTGCGGGATCAGCGCACCGGACACATCGTCCTCCCGATACATACCCAGCACCTCGCGTTCGAGCTCGACGAGGCGGACCGACCGAAGCCGCCGTCGCAAGATCCGACGGGCGCAATGCAAGAGATCGAGATGTGGTGGAAGCTCGGGTGTGCACATACGGTTCATCACGAAGCGATTGCGCAAGAGAGGCCAATCGAACGTCTTGCCGTTGAACGAGACCAGGCACGAGCTCCGCACGATGCGCTCGCGAAACCAGTGAAGCATGGGCGCCTCGTACCCAAACTCGGGGAGAAACAACTGCTGAATACGGAGCGATTCGTCCTCGAACCAACCGATGCCGATCAAAAACGGTACCGTGCCCGTGCCTCCCGCAAGCCCCGTGGTTTCGGTGTCAAAAAACAAAGCGCGGCTGATGTCGACCTCTTCGAGGGCGGGATCTAAGGCGAGTTGCGCCAACCGTTTGGACGAAACGCGGAGCGCGTTTGCGATCGGAGTACGCCCATGGTGGTGGTGAGGCTCGAGATACTCGTCGATCAGGTGGAGCTCACCGCGCTCGGTCTGAATGCTTTGCCCGGGAAGTGCCCCTCGAACAGCGGCGACATCGAGCCTCCGGGGAGTCGTATGTGCGAGACGGGCGAGACTACGTTTGATCGACATCGTGCTTTAGTGAGTGGCGCGGATACCAACGGCATCCAAGAGATCTAGGACCAATTGTTTGCGGGCCGCTTCAGGCTCCTCGCCGCCAGACGCGTCCGGGCCGATACACCCCGGGCACCCTTCGTCGCAGGCACAGCTCTCGATCAAATGACGGGCACGTCGCAGCAGCTCCTCCCGCTCCTCGAACAGCCGCGGCGCAAGGCCGACCCCGCCGGCCACCATGTCGTAAAGAAAGATCGTCGGATCATACCCCGGCCCCTGCCCGTTCCCGGGGAGCGCATCGTCTTCCTTCCGGCTCCCCAACGTGCGTCCGAGGTCGCGTGGGTCGATCATGAGACCGACTGCACCCACTACGTGCATTGCCTTCGAAAGGCCGCGCAGCGCATCGACGACAACGGCACGAGGCTCAGGCTGACTCTGCACGAAGTCTTCGGGAAAGGTCAGCCAAAACGCGGTGGTTTCCTTCTGCATTTGCGGCAGGTGCACCTCGCCATAGCCGACGTTTTCGTGGGTGTGGAACTTGATCTTCTTGTAGCCAACGACTTTCTCGACGACGGTCACATCGCCGAGCGCAGCTTCGAGCGGCACTTCGTCGAGGTCGATCGTGGCACTCTGGTCCTGCTCGAGCACCGTGACCTTGCTGTGCGTCATTGCGGTCGTGTAGTAGTCAGGCTTCACGCGGCGTACAAATGCCTTGTGGTTGTCAAAATCGAGCCGCTCGACTTGGTACTGACCGCCCTCGTGCTGGTAGATCGCTTGCTCGTGAAGCATCGTGTGGGTGCTTCGCCAATCCATTTCGGCGATCGTGTGATCCCCATCGAGATCGACGATGACGAAGTTGTCCCCGCTTGCGCTCCTGAGAGACACGTTGCTGGCCGGATAGCTATCGGACGCCCAATGATAAATCGAGCCAGCACTCGTGGATGTCGGGTGAACGAACCCGTTGTCGGCCAGGTAGTCGAGTGCTTCCGCAAGAGCGTCGTCCGGAACATCACCATAGACGTCATCCGGTTCGAAAGGCAGCTCGAAGGCTGCGCACTTCAAGTGTTGGATCAGGACCTCGATGTTGTCGGGGTCGATTCGGGCGTGCTCGATCGGCGCTGACACCAGCTGCAGCGGATGCCGCGCGACGTACTGGTCGATCGGATTGCTCGAAGAAACCAGCACGGACAGGGAAAGTTCGCGTCGCCGCCCGGCTCGACCGAAGCGCTGCCAAAGCCCCGCCATGGTCCCTGGGTAGCCAGCGCACACCACAGCATCGAGTGCCCCGATGTCGATACCGAGCTCGAGCGCAGTGGTGGCGACGACACATCGAATGTCGCCTGCTCGAAGCGCCGCCTCGATGCGGCGTCGCGTGTCGGGCAGATAGCCGCCGCGGTACGCGTGGATCGCCGAAGGGTCGATCTGATCACGCGCAAGGCGGTCGCGCAGATACTTGAGCATGACCTCGACGCCATTGCGCGAATTGCCGAAAACCAAGGTCGGCACCCCCGCCCGAACGAGATCTTGGGTGAGCCGCACGGCGGTCTTGATGTAACTCTGTCGAATACCGAGCTCGGCATTCACGACGGGCGGGTTGTACACGACGACTCGGCGAGGCCCTGTGGGCGCGCCGCTTTGCTCGATCAGCTCGACCGGCTCACCGCAAATCCGCGCCGCATGCTCCTGCGGATTGCCGATCGTCGCCGAGGCGAACAGGAACGTCGGCGACGATCCATGAAAGCGCGCGATCCGCAGCAGGCGCCGAACGACATTGGCCAGGTGCGACCCGAAGACACCACGATAGGTGTGAAGCTCGTCGATGACGACGTACTTCAAGTTCGAGAACAACCGTGCCCACGCCGTGTGGTGGGGCATGATGCCCGCATGAAGCATGTCCGGGTTGGTGAGCAGGACGCCGGCTCTCTGCCGGGCCGCCCGGCGAGCATCGTTTGGAGTGTCGCCATCGTACGTGACCGCCCCGATGGAGAGATCGGCGTCGCGCATGAAGTGGCGCAAGGACTCTTCTTGGTCGCGCGAGAGTGCCTTCGTGGGAAAGAGATACAGAGCGCGAGCGCTTCGGTCCGAGGCGAGCGCTTGGAGAATCGGAAGGTTGTAACAGAGGCTCTTGCCGGACGCGGTCGGTGTCGCCACCACCACATGCTTGCCGGCCGAGGCCAATTCGAAGGCCTGAGCCTGATGACTATAAAGCTGGCCGATCCCTCGCTTTACGAGCGCCCGCCCGACGGAGGGGGACAACGCCGCTGGCATCGGTGCGCTGCTCGCCTCCTGCGCCTCGATCCCATGACTCCACACGACGTTGCGCCAGGTTCCGTCAGACCCCCACCGTTCAAGCACTTCCTCGACCCCGCGCGGCCGATCCCAAGGTTTGTCGACGCGGCGAAACGCTTGGTTTTGCTGGCCAATTTGCCGGCCAGAGGGCACCCCCACTGTGCTCATTAGCAGCACTGTACGGTTGTCTAGGCCTACGGGTCAAGAAGCCGCAGATCTAGAACGTCCTCGGCGGGCTTCTTAGGTTTCGCCTGGGCCCGGAAGCTTGGCGTTGGGGTCGTAAGGCATTTCCTCGCCGGCCTCCAGGCGCTGCTGCATCTCGTATTTCGAGGGGCAGCGTGGAATCACCTGGTTTGCGAGGAACACACCATCATCGCCGAGCTCGCCCTGGACGGTCACCTGGATGCCCATGCCGTCCCGAAACGTGTCGGGCACGACGCACTGTGGAAAGCGCACCGGCATCTCTTTGTCCTCTTTGAAGATGACAAAGCGCCATTCGCAGGGCGATTCGCGAAACTGAATGGAGCCTTGGCGCAGCTCCCCTTCGACCCGCAAACGCCGGCCTTCGAAGGAGTCGGGCTCACTCATCACCTCGTCTACCAACTTCGAGTACACGAACGGGTTGTTGCTGCCTGACAGAAGCCACGCAGCGGCGCCCACCAGTACCACGAACAC
>CAXMND010000017.1:0-18483 GCA_964194675.1 uncultured Coxiellaceae bacterium
GATCAACGGATTGTCGGCTCCGGAGGTGGAGACGATGCGGTCGATCTCGTTGAACCCGTCGACCATGTCGAGGGCCCACACGCGAACGTCATTCTGCGCGTCGGAGATGTAGATGATGTCTTCGCGCTTGTCGGAGTTCACGTCGCCGACCACCATCGCGCTGTCCTCGTAGCCGAAGCGCCTGCTCCCGTCGCCCGATTCCCAGATGATCTCGCCGTCCGGGATGGCGTAGGCTTCGGTCCACGGCGCTGCGTTGACAAAGTCTTCGAAGACGAACTGGTTGGCCTGGATCTCGTCGATGCCGTCGCCATCGATGTCGAGCGCATTCACATGCAAGTAGTTCAGCCGTAGAGACTGCCCCGACTCGGAAAGCCCCTGCCACTGTGGATCGAACTTCGTTGCGGTGACCTGCTCGAAGTTTCGCTTGGCATCGTCGAGCACGGTGATCTGGTATCCCCAGCTTTTGATCGACGTCGTGGTGCCGGAGATGTTCGTCAGGCCGCCCAGCACCAGCTCGTCCAGCGGATCCTCATCGAGATTGCCGAAGGACACGTCTCCGACTTGAGCGGTGAACACCTGTGCGTCCACCTCGGCGCGGATCGGACCGGCAGAAAGCTCCGCGCGGCCTCGGCCTGCGTCGTCGAGGACCAAATACTGGCTACGTCCTTCCGAGCCGTTCCTTTCGTTGAAGACGACCGCAAGCTCCTGCCCCAAGTCGTAGTCGGGGTTTCCAGCGTCCATCGCCATGTGATACGTCCATCCGGCCCTGGCTGGCGTGATGGTGACGCTGTCGCCGGTGACCTCGAGCCCCCCGGCGGTCTGCTCCAAGAACGCGATCTCACCACCGGTTGCGAGGACGATGCCGACGGCCAGGTCGTGCGTGGAGTCGCCGTTGAAGTCACCGGCGGCGATTGCCAAGCCAACCGGCTCTTTGTCGCTCACGATGATCGGCTGTGACCGGGCGAAACCATCCGCCTCGTCGTCGATGATGATCAGCTCGATGAACGGCTCGTTGAACTCGTGATAGACGACCGCCAGCTCTTCGATCCCATCGCTGTCGAAGTCGCCAGCTGCGGCGGCGCGCACATGCTGTGGGTTTAGCCCGGATGAAACGATCCAAGGGGTCTCCGACTCGGGAACGCTGTGCAGAAGCTCCGCATCGAAGTTGTTGTTCTGATCGGGTCGCTCCTTGGCAATCGAGAGCTTGCTTCCCGCGGCGAGCTCGGTTTCGAAGCCGAGGAATGCGAGCTCGGCGAAGCGTTCGATCGCCGATGACGAACCAAACGGCGCGTAGTCCTCTGGCAGCGGGTCCCCGTCGCTGTCGAGACGCGGCGTTTGAGTCGTGTCGATCTGGAGATTGTCGAGGGCGTCTTCGACCGTTTCGGCGGGCGTGATCCGCGTGCCGCCGCCGCCCCCGTCGTCACCCCCGGAGGCGCACGCCGCAACGCTAAGAGACAACCCTACCAGAAGGAGTCGCCCAACGAGTGCGCGACCCACGAAACCAAAACGCATAGTCATCGTGGGAGGCTAACCCCTCCCCGTTTGCGGGCGCAATTCACAACTCGACCAAATGATGACCGATTGTTCCTCGTTGGCGTCCGTTGGCGCCTTTTGGGCACGAATCAATCGAACACGTGCCCGTGCTCGTAGCGTTCGTCCAAGCCGGCGGCTTCGGTGAGCGCGGCTACGTTGGACTTGGTGAAGAAGCCCTCGTAGCCGTTGCAGCGCTCGATGTACTCGGTGATCAGGATCGAATACTTGGAGTGCTTCGAAAAGATCTGCTTGAGGTCGGGCTCGTCGCCGCAGGAGCCTACGACGTGCGCCAAGAACGGGATGTCGAACGACTTGAGCTCTCCAACCAGGTAGTCGATGTTCTTTTGCCCGCTCGGGTGGTCACCATCAAGAACTTGGTACGCGATGTGATGCATTCGCCGACCATAGTTTCGAACAAAATCCTCAGTGGGCATCGGTAACCCCTCGAAGGAGTTCACGAACGATGGCGTATTGTTCGCCGTGAACACTTTTGCGGGCGAGTGCGTTTCGTCATCGACGTGGGGGTTGCGGTTGACGTTCGTCGACGAGTTCATGTCACCGATGTTGTACGCGCCCCAAAAATAGTAGTTCGACATCGTCAGGAACTCGAGGAGCGCATCCTCGCGCTCACCGGCTAGGATGCGCGTCGCCATGTGGTCGGGGCCGACTAGTAGCTCGGCGATCTCAGCTTTTGCCGAGCGTTGTTCCGCTTGGTCGAGCCTTTCGAGCTCGCTACCGGTCAGCTCGAGCTTCTGCCCGAAACCGATCGCGTCGGTGTCTCCGAGGTCGATGGCAGTGTAGCCGATTCGGTTTCCCGTGAAGTCCGACGGCACCGTGAACGTGAAGTGTTCGTTCGCGAAGAACGGGTCCGTCTCTTCGCCGGGATCGTGAAAGCGGATCTCGTGCGATTCGAGAACACGACGTGTCTCTTTCAAGTCCTTCGTGGCGAAGACCTCGCCCACATAGCGCGCATTCGGCTTCGGACGCGCCTTCGGGTAGAGCATGTTGAGTCGCGTGAGGTCGTCCGTGTAAGTCGCGCTCAGGGGCTCGAGCACGATCATGCGGGGCTGCTCGGGCTTTGCGGTGAGAAAATACACCTTGTGCGTATCGTTTAGCCGGGCGCAATCGAAGCGGTAGGGCGACATGGTGTAGAGCTCTTCGAGGTACGGCAGCCCCTCACCATGCTCGACCTGAATGACGACCCCTCGCATGTTCTCAAGAAGATCCTCGAGGCCGCTCGCTCGGCGCCGCTCGTAGATCTTCATGCGATACTCGTTGAAGAAGTCGGAGCTCTTCTTATCGCCCTTGGGCCTGACCGTCATGATGTCCAAACTCATCCTTCCTCCTTACGGGGCAGCGTCATGGGTGCGTACACCGGCTCCCAGCGCCGCCCGTCGATTCGAGCACGCATCTCCTCTTCCGGGCAAGCCTCGGCCAAGCCTTCAGCCTGCGCCTGTGCGGCCACCGCGTACGCGATTTCGGTCGAAACCTCGCGAACCTCGTCGAGGGCTGGCAAGAGCGCTCCGTTCTGTCCTCGTAGCGCCGGCGCTTGGCGGCTCAATGCTTCAGCTGCAGCCATGAACATCCCGTCGGACACGCGGCGGGCACCAATCCCAAGGATACCGAGCCCCATCGCAGGAAAGATGTAGCTGTTGTTGCACTGAGCGATGGGGTACGCGCGGCCATTGTGCTTCACCGTCTCGAACGGGCTCCCGGTGGCGATGAGGCCCCGGCCCGCCGTCCATGCGATCAGATCTCCCGGCGTCGCTTCAATTCGAGAGGTGGGATTGGACAATGGAAAGATGATCGGCCGCTCGGTATGCTGCGCCATCTGTCGAACCACATCCTTGCTGAAGGTATTAGGCTGGCCCGATACGCCGATCAGCACGGTGGGACGCGCGTTTTTCATCACGTCGAGGAGCGAGATCTCACCCGAGCTGCCGCTACCCCAAGATGCAACCCGATCCCTAGCTTGCAACAGCTTCGTTTGAAACGGCAGAAGGTTCGTCAGGCCGTCATGCAACAAACCCACGCGGTCGATCATGTAGAAACGCGACCTCGCCTCGGCGTCTGATAAACCCTCCTTGACCATCGCAGCCACCATTTGTTCGGCGATCCCGCATCCCGCGGAGCCTGCGCCGAACATCGTCACATTTTGCTCGGAGATCTTTCCGCCTGCGACCTTCACGGCGGCAAGCAAGGTGCCCACCGTCACCGCGGCGGTGCCCTGGATGTCGTCGTTGAACGTGCACAGTTGGTCGCGATAGCGTTCGAGCAGAGGCGCAGCATGTTGTTGAGCAAAGTCCTCGAACTGCAGCAGGACGTTCGGAAACTTGCGCTTCACGGCTTGCACGAAGAGGTCGACGAAGTCGTCGTACTCGTCACCCGTGATCCGCTCGTGTCGCCAGCCGATGTACAGGGGATCTTTGAGGCGCTCTTCGTTGTTGGTGCCGACGTCGAGGATGACCGGCAGCGTGCCTTCAGGGCTGATGCCCGCGCAGGCGGTGTAAAGCGAAAGCTTTCCGATCGGAATTCCCATGCCGCCCACGCCTTGGTCGCCGAGTCCCAGGATGCGCTCGCCGTCGGTCACAACGATCACGTCGACCCTTCGAACCGGCGCGCGGTCGAGGACGGCGTCGATGTCGTCCCGCTCCGGATACGACACGAAAAGACCCCGTGGGCGCCGATAGATCTCGCTAAACTGCTGACACGCAGCTCCGACGACCGGCGTGTAGAGGATGGGCATCACCTCGGTCAAATGGTCGTGGACGAGTCGATAGAACAGCACTTCGTTCGTATCCTGGAGGGCGCGCAGGTAGATGTGTCGCTCGATGTCTTCGTCTTTGTGCCGATAGGCTTCGTAAGCACGCTCGGCTTGCACATCGATGTCATCGACGTGAACCGGAAGGAGCCCGACCAGGCCGAGCTCTTCGCGCTCTTCCCTGCTGAACGCGTTGTCCTTGTTGAGCAGAGGGCACTCGAGGAGCGACTGGCCCGTGACCTCGACCTCGATCGGTTTCATCGACCAACCATACGCGTGAGCGATTCGTCCGTCACGTCTCCAATACGTTTCGGATTGCCAAATTGGCAACCGCTTCTGTGCATCGACTGGGGAATAGAGTGTAACGCACCCCCGTTGCTCACCGTAGGACACATCAATAGGTGGGGGCCCGCATGAAGCTCGAGATCAGCACACCGCAACGACCGACACACGACACCAGCCATGACCGCCTCTCGGTTCTGAGGGATGCTCACCGAACGCTCATCGCCCTTGCGGACGGGGCAGGCTCGGCGGCGGCGGCCCAGGCTGCGGCTGCCCGTGCCGTCAACGAGCTCGCTCGATGTTTCCGAAGCGGCGTACTCCCCGACAATCCTCGGGACTGGGAAATGGTCCTCGAAGGGATCGACCACATCGTGCTGGGTGATCCCGCGGCTGGCGAGACCAACGCGCTCGTGATGCTGGTGCAGCAGGGCCTCGTGATGGGGGCGTCTGTCGGCGACAGTCTCGCGTACATGGTTCCCCCCGCGGGCGATGCGCAACTCCTCACGCCTCGTCCTCGCAAGGGACCTCGGATCGGTACAGGGATGGCAAGGCCGATCGGTTTTGGCCCCGTGCAACTCGAAGGCAGGTTGATCACGCGTCGGACCGGTAGGGACGACTCCGGCGATTCCCCGTTCGCCACCGCCGCAGCCTGAAGCCGCAGCGTCGGCAATCTCATCCGCCGTTGACGACCTCGACCGCCCCCTATAGAACCGGGCGTGGCCGAACCGACGGGTAAACGAGCGGGGCGTGTTGCCCGATGAAGTTACCGTTCCCCATTGCAGAGGCTACGCACGCCATCGCATCTGGCGCGGTCCAATCGACCCGCTTGGCGAGTCGGTTTCTCGAAGCCCAGCGAAAGAGTGGGCCACTGCTCCTTGCTGCGACAGGCGTTGGGGCAATGACGGGCGCGATCGCCGGCGTGTTCCACCTCTTGATGGACTGGGCCGAGCGCTGGCGCGATACGCATTGGCACTCGGACAACCTGCTCATCGCTTGGGTGCTGATCCCCACAGCCATCGCTCTGTGCGTGCTCCTCTCGGTGCGACTGGTGAAAAAGCACGCGCCCGAAGCGGGAGGAAGTGGGGTGCAGATCGTCGAAGGTGCGCTCGACGGTGTTCTGCCCATGCGCTGGAGGCGCGTCATTCCGGTCAAGTTCGTCGGTGGAAGCCTTGCGCTGGGCTCCGGGCTCTTGATGGGCCGCGAAGGACCCTCGATTCAAATCGGTGCAGCGGTCGGTCAGGGGTTCGTGGACCTCCTACGGCTCCCGAAGACGATGATGCACACGCTGGTGGCATCGGGCGCCGGGGCGGGGCTCACTGCGGCCTTCAATGCGCCGTTTGCAGGGATTCTTTTTGTGGTGGAAGAGATGCGCCCGCAGTTTCACTACAGCGTTCTGTCGGTGCAGGCCGTGGTGCTCGCTTGCGCGGTCTCCGATGTGGTGACGCGTTTGATCGTGGGGGACGCGATGGCGATCACCATGCCCATTCTCGAAATGCCCGAACGGGGGACGCTCTGGCTTTTCGTCGTCTTCGGGGTCTTGTTCGGCGTGCTGGGATTCGTGTTCGAGCGGCTTCTCCTGCGGAGCGTGGACTTGTTTTCGGGGCTTCGGCGCGGATCCTTGATCGCCGGAATCGTCGTCGTCAGCCTCTCGATCGGATGGCTCGGCGCGCTCGACCTTCGCTTCATTGGCGGCGGTGAGGACGTGCTCGAGGGCTTCCTGACGGTGAAATCCGCCATGTCGGTTCTCGGGATGGTGTTCGTCGTCCGGTTTCTAGCGACCATTGCGAGCTACTCGACCGGTGCACCCGGCGGACTCTTTGCTCCCATGCTGGCGCTCGGGACCATCGCCGGTGTCGCCTATGGAGAGGCCGTCCACGCACTTGGCCTGGGCGGCGCCCTGGTACCTGCTCACTTCGCCGTAGCAGGGATGGGCGCGTTCTTTGCTGCCGTGGTTCGCGCTCCGCTCACGGGTATCATCCTCACCGCCGAGATGACTGGGAACTTCACTCAGATTCTCCCGTTGATGCTAACGTGCATGGCCGCGACGATCACCGCGCACGGCCTCGGCACACGCCCCGTATACACCGCATTGCTCGAACGCGCGCTCGCTCACTTTGGAAAACCCAAGCCAGAAGACTCCAAGCGTGAGGACGAACGATGACCGGAATGTTCAACCCTGCTAGTCCGCAAGCAGCCGCGATCTCGGATCTGTTCATCGCTGTTCTATGGGTGTGCGCGGTGATTTTCGTCATCGTCGCGTCGATCATCACCTACGCGGTCGTTCGATCCTTACGAGAGCGGGCACGCGGCGAAGAGCCTCCCGATGCCGTCGAGAACGAGAACGGTTGGCTCGAGGTAACTTGGACGGCCATCCCGCTCGCAATCGTCGCCGGGATTTTCGTCCTCTCGTTCCGCGCAACACACCTATCGGACCCACCCCCCGACGGCCCGCCAGACGTCATCGTGCGAGGCCACCAGTGGTGGTGGGAGATACAATATCCGGGTACCGGCGTCATCACAGCCAACGAGATGCACATTCCGGTCGGCAAGAAGCTGCACCTTCAAATCGAGTCCGCCGACGTGGTGCACGACTTCTGGGTGCCCGCGCTGTCTCGTAAGATCGACATGATCCCGGGGCGTGAGAACCACCTCGTCTTCGAGGTCGAACGCACCGGTAGGTACGTCGGCGCGTGTGCCGAGTTTTGCGGAGACCAACACGCATGGATGCGAATCGAGGTGGTCGTTCACCCACAAGCCGAGTACGACGCATGGCTTACGGCACAGAGGTTGCCCGCCGATCCGCCCGAAGACGAATCGGCGCGCGCTGGGCTCGCGTTCTACGTGGGCGAAACTTGCGACCGCTGTCACACGCTTCGCGGACCCCCTACCGATGCGCCTCCAATCCAGATCGGGCCGGACCTGACGCATTTTGCGAGCCGCCGCCTCTTCGGTGCGGGCGTCCTGGAGAACAACCGAGCGAATGTCGTCGCGTGGCTGAAAGATCCCCACGCGTTCAAAGAGGGCTGCCACATGCCCAACTTTCAGCTCTCCAATCAAGACGCGGCGGATCTTGCCGCGTATCTCGAGGGGCTCCGATGACGCTCGAGACCATAGAGACTGAAGCCGAAGAATCGGGGTTTGTCTCCTGGGTGACCACGGTCGACCACAAGCGCATCGGGATTATGTACATCCTGACTGCGGGTCTCTTTTTCGTCATCGCCGGCCTCGAGTCGCTGATCATGCGCATCCAGTTGGCCGTGCCCAACAACGATTTCGTGTCGGCGGAGCTCTACAACGAGGTTTTCACCATGCACGGCACGACGATGGTGTTCCTCGTCGGTATGCCCTTGATCGCGGGCTTCGCGAACTACCTGGTGCCACTGATGATCGGAGCCCGAGACGTCGCGTTTCCTCGCTTGAACGCCTTCAGCTTTTGGCTCGTTCCGTTCGGCGGGTTCATGCTTCACTTCAGCTTCATGGCGGGCGGCGCTCCCAACGCCGGCTGGTTTTCGTACGCGCCGCTCAGCGAGCTCCCGTACAACTCGGGCCAAGGCGTCGACTACTGGATCCTCTCGCTGCTGGTCCTCGGCGTCGGGTCCATTGGAAGCGCGATCAACATCCTCGTGACGATCGTGACCCTCCGCGCGCCGGGGCTCACCATCCCGAGGCTTCCGCTCTTCATTTGGATGATCTTCGTCACCGCCATCTTGACGATCTTGGCCATTCCGGCGCTGAACGCGGCGATCGTGATGCTGCTCATCGACCGCCAACTCGAAGCGGCCTTCTTCCTACCGCAACGAAGTGGCAGCGCGGTCCTTTGGCAGCACTTCTTCTGGGTATTCGGTCATCCCGAGGTGTACATCCTGATCCTACCCGCCTTCGGAATGATCTCGGAGATTATCCCCGTCTTCTCGCGAAAACCGATCTTCGGTTACGCGTTCGTCGCGGCTTCAACCTGTGCCATTGGCGTGTTGAGCCTCGGGGTGTGGGCCCACCACATGTTCTCCGTCGGCATGGGGCACGGCCCCGATCTCTTCTTCACCGCGGCTAGCTTGCTCATCGCCGTACCCACGGGCGTCAAGGTCTTCAACTGGTCCGCCACGATGGTGGGAGGCCGGCTCCAGTTCCGGTCAGCGATGCTCTTTGCGATCGGTTTTCTCGTCGAGTTCGTCATCGGCGGATTGAGCGGAGTGACGCTCGCTGCGGCGCCGATCGATTGGCAAGTCACGGACAGCTACTACGTCGTCGCGCACTTCCACTACGTTCTCTTTGGTGGAACCGTCTTCGGGATGATGGCCGCGGTCTACTACTGGTTCCCCAAGATGTCGGGCCGGATGCTCAACGAGCGGTTGGGCAAGGTTCATTTCTGGTTGACCATCGTCGGTTTCAACATGACCTTCTTCGTGCTGCACTTTGTCGGGCTGATGGGCATGCCGCGACGTGTGTTCACCTATCCAGATCTCCCAGGATACACACTGATCAACATGACGGCGACCATCGGCGCCTTCGTCCTCGGGGTTTCGATCCTCGTCATGCTCTACAACGTCTGGACGAGTCTCCGGCACGGCGAGAAGGCTGGCGACAATCCCTGGGACGCCTGGACGCTGGAATGGGCGTCGAGCTCCCCTCCGCCGCCCCACAACTTCGAGAGCGTCCCCCCGATTCGCAGCCGTCGGCCGTTGTTCGACCTTATCCACGGTGCTCCGGACGACGCTCGCCCGGCTGCCGAGGCCGAGTCGTCGCCGCCCCCGGCTCCCATCGTCTCGGTCACGGCCTTCATCGCCTCCGAAACGGCGTTCTTCATCATGCTGATTTTGGCCTTCGTGGTGTACAACTTCTATTCCTTCGGGGATGGCCCGGGGCCGCTGAACATCGAGCGTGCGGGCGTGTTTACGGTCGCCCTTCTCGCCAGCAGCGGGACGATGATCATGTCCGAACGAAGCTTAAGAAAAGGCAGTGGCGCAGCGACCTGGTGGCTGATCGTCACGATCCTATTGGGCGTGACGTTCCTCGGTGGCCAGGCGTGGGAGTACACCGATCTCTTCACCGGTGGCGTGACGCTCGAGAGCTCACTTTTCGCGAGCACCTTCTTTACACTGACCGGGTTTCACGGCCTCCATGTGTTCGTCGGGCTCATCATACTCACGATCGTCTCGCTGCTACGCCGAAACGGGGGCCTTAGACATAAAGAGGGCACCATCGTGAAGGCCGCCGGCTACTACTGGCACTTCGTCGATGTCGTTTGGATCTTCGTGTTCTCGATCGTGTACCTAGGGAGGATCATATGACCACTTGGCAACTCGTGACCGACCTCTGGCGCTTCGATTCTCCTGCATGGCTCATCGCCTTCGTGGCGCTCGTGCTGTATCTCTGGGCGTTTGGGGTCCGCCTCAGCGCGCACTTGGCTGCCTTCGTCGTTGCGACCGTGATTTTTCTGCTCGCCACAGTGTCACCGATTGCAGTACTTGCCGACGGCTATCTATTTAGTGCGCACATCGTTCAGCACTTGTTGCTTCTGCTGCTGATTCCTCCCTTGCTGATCGCAAGCCTGCCCCGAGACCGCGTAGCGGCAGCACTTCAGCGTCACGGCACCCGCTTCATTCAAGATACCTTCGGACGCGCGCCGATGTCCTGGATGCTCGGGTTGGGGATCATGTGGCTGTGGCACATTCCCCCGTTGTGTAGCGCCTCGGTTACTTCCACTCCGGTGTACGTGCTTCAGTGCGCCACGCTCTTGCTCGCGGGTTTCGCATTCTACTGGCCGGTGATGAACCCCGTGAAATCGGAGCGCCTCTCTCCTCCCGGCGCAATCGTCTACCTCTTCACGGGCTGCCTCGGCTGCACACTGCTGGGCGTGCTCCTAACCTTTGCGCCGGTGTCAGCCTGCCCGATCTACATGCATCCCGTAGACACCCTGGGGGTGATGCCGCTGCTCCAACAGCGATGGCAGATGACACACGCGGCGGACCAGCAGATTGGAGGGCTCATGATGTGGGTCCCCGCGTGCATGATCTACCTCGCTGCCATTTTGGTGATCACCCGGCGTTGGATGGCAGAGGGCTCGGCCGTCACAGCCGGAAGGGGCAGTCATGGCATCGGTTAGCCCGGACGATCGCAAGGGCTGGACCAAACCCGGTCCTGCTCACATCCCCTCGCCTAGCTTTTGGCCGGCGGGGCTCGCCCTCGGGATCGCCTTGTTCGTGATTGGCCCGGCCTTCGAGTACGTCATCCCGTGGCTCTTCTTCGCCAGTGGCCTCCTTCTCATGATGTTTTCGCTGGGCGGCTGGATCTTGGTCATCCGAAAAGAGCTGAGGAGTCGAGATGAGTGAACAAGGCAATAACCCCGAGACGGATCCATCCCGGAGGCGTTGGCTCGCCCGACTCTCGCTGACGCTCGCAGCGGCAAGCGGAGCCATCATGGGCATCCCCGTGGTGGGCTTCGTGTTCGGTCCGTTCACAAGAAAGGTAGAGGAAGTCTGGCGCGATGTCGGCACAGTTCGAGGCTTTGAGATCGGAAAAACAGTCCAGGTCGAGTACGAGGACCCTTCACCGTTGCCCTGGGCGGGAGTCACCGCCCGCACGGCTGCATGGTTGCGACGAAACGGCGAGAACGAGTTCACCGCGTTTTCTGTCAACTGCACGCACCTCGGCTGTCCGGTTCGATGGATCGACACCGCGGACCTCTTCATGTGCCCCTGCCACGGTGGCGTGTACTACAACGATGGTACCGTTGCGGGCGGACCTCCACCGCGCCCACTGCCCCGCTATCCTGTCCGCATTCACGACGGCTTGGTCCAAATCCGAACGAGCCCTATCCCCTTCACGAGCTATCCGAAGCCGAAAGAGGAGGTCTGAGGCGGAACGATGCGATGGCTCAAGGCGATGTGGGAATGGATCGACGATCGCGGTGGGATCTCCGACACGCTGAAGCCGGTGCTCGGACATATCGTCCCGCGAGACGCCAAGTGGTGGTACGTCTTCGGGTCCGCCACGCTCGCTGCGTTCATGTCCCAAGTCCTGACCGGGATTGGGCTTGCCATGTCGTACGTGCCTTCGTCCGGTGAGGCCTACCAAAGCCTGCTCTACATCACCAATGAAGCGCCCTTTGGGAACTTTCTACGTGCCATGCACTACTATGGTGCGTCGGCGATGATCCTGTTGGCGGGCATCCATCTCGCGCAGGTCTTTCTGCACGGGACTTACAAGTACCCGCGCGAGATGAACTGGATGACCGGCGTCCTGCTGCTGATCTTCACCGTGGGGATGGGGTTCACCGGCCAACTGATGCGCTGGGATTCGAACGCGATTTGGTCGACCGTCGTCGGCGCGCAGCAGCTCGCGCGGGTTCCGTTCATAGGGGAAGCGCTCGCGGTCTTCATCGTGGGCGGCGACACTTTCGGCGGCCAGACGTTGAGCCGTTTCTTCGTCGTTCACGTCTTCTTGCTCCCAGGCATGATTTTCTTGTTCGTCGGTATTCATCTGGCTCTGGTGCTGCGCCACGGGGTCTCCGAAATGCCGAAGAAGGACCAGCCCGTCGACCCCGAAACCTACGTCGAGGAGTACGAGGCGCGGCTCGCGAAAGACGGCGTCCCGTTCTGGCCGAACGCAGCTTGGCGAGACATGACCTTCGGCTTCCTCGTCCTCGTGGGGATTGCGATCTGCGCGTGGGTGTTTGGGCCGCCCAAGCTAGACCTTCCTCCCGATCCTAGTGTCGTCATCGCCTACCCGGCGCCGGATTGGTACCTGCTCTGGTACTTTGCGGTCCTGGCGCTCCTGCCGCCGTCGATCGAAAGTGTCGTGATGGTGGTGGCGCCCATTTTGGCGCTTGGCGGCTTGTTCGTGTTGCCTCTGCTCTTCCACAAAGGAGACAGGCATCCAGGGCTACGCCCCTGGGCTGTTGGCGTGCTGGTCTTTATCGTGGCTTTCATCGGCTCACTCTGGGTCGCGGGCGTCAAGACGCCCTGGTCACCGGACTTCGATGCGAAGCCGCTGTCTGCTGAGGTGGTCGGCACGACCGACGGTCCGGTCGCTGAAGGGGCGGTCGTCTTCTACGACAAGGGTTGCCTTTTCTGCCACGAGATCGACGGCTTTGGAGGACGCCGTGGGCCCGACCTATCCGACATCGGCCGATTGCTGACCCACGATCAGATGGTCATCCGCATTCATAACGGCGGCACCGACATGCCAGGATTCGCGGGCAACATAAGTCCCGAAGACCTAGATCTCGTCATCGAGTTCCTGGAGAGCCGCAAAAACTAGCGGGCCGCTCCGAAGTGGTCCGCCGAAGCCGCTTCCCAGAGCTCGTCCCACGGCGCCTGACGAGGCTCCTTCAAGAGTTCGCCCGTTTCTAAATTTCGATGGAGCTCTGCGTAGCTCTTCACCGTCACAGGATCGATTCGCCGCATGAGGAGCGAGGGAGTCAGTTGGTCGGGGTGCTCGAGCCCTAGAGACGCCAGGAGTTGGTTGAACTCGGCTGCCGTGTTGCGTTGATAGTTGTACACCCGCGTGGCCTTGTCTTCGATTACTAGCGCGCGAGTTCGTTTCGGATCTTGAGTGGCCACTCCGACCGGACACGTATTGGTGTGACACCGCTGCGACTGAATGCATCCGAGCGCGAACATCATTGCCCGTGCTGCGTTGCAGTAGTCAGCGCCTTGGGTGATGCGCCGAGCCATGTCGAACGCGGAGGTGATTTTGGCGCTGCAGCCGATCTTGATGTAGTCGCGCACTCCCGAACCCACGAGCGCGTCGTGTACGAAGACCAATCCTTCCGTGAGAGGCGCTCCGACGTGGTCCTCGTATTCGAGAGGCGCTGCCCCGGTTCCTCCTTCACCGCCGTCTACGATGATGAAGTCTGGATAGAGTTCGAGCTCCAGCATCGCCTTGCAGATTCCCAGGAACTCCGGGCGTTGTCCGATGCAAAGCTTGAAGCCAACCGGCTTGTCGCCGCACAGCTCTCGGAGACGTTGGACGAACAAGACGAGCTCCCGCGGCGTCGCGAAGGCGGAATGGTAGGGAGGGGAAATGCATGTCTCGCCTACCGGAACTCCGCGGATCCCCGCGATCTCCGGGGTCACCTTCCTACCCGGCATCACGCCGCCCAAGCCGGGCTTCGCTCCTTGGGAGAGCTTGATCGACACGCACTTGACCTCGTCGCGCTGCGACTGCTCGGCGAACTTATCCGGACCGAACCTGCCGTCTTTCGTTCGGGTGCCGAAGTATCCGCTGCCGATCTCCCATACCAAGTCCCCACCGTGTCTCAGGTGGTATTCCGACATCCCCCCCTCGCCGGTGTCATGCGCAAAGCCCCCCATCTTTGCGCCCTTGTTGAGAGCGAGGATCGCGTTACTGCTCAGCGCACCAAAGCTCATCGCCGAGACGTTGAGGAGCGCCATGTCATAGGGCTGCTTGCAAGCGGGCCCTCCGATCCTTTGCCTGATCGGTTCAGTGGAAGTGGGTCGCGGAGCGATCGATTGGGTGAACCATTCGTAACCGGCCTCGTAGACGTTGAGCTCCGTGCCAAACGCCGACTCCTGGTTGACGTCTTTGGCGCGTTCGTAGACTTGGGTCCGGGTGTCTCGATCAAAAGGCCGACCGTCGATGTCGCTCTCGACGAAGTACTGCTGGATCTCCGGTCGAATGTCCTCGAACATCCATCGGAAGTGCGCAAGTAGCGGGTAGTTGCGCAGCAAGCTGTGCTTAGTCTGAACGACGTCCCAAATCCCGAGAAGTGACAGCGGGGCAAGCACTATCAGCGGCCAGAGAAATGCCGTCGAGAGCTTGACTCCGAGCACCACGAGTGCGGCAGTTGCCAGTAAGACTGCCCAGAAAGCCACATAGCGCATTGGTCTGCCCTTCCGCGAGTTACGGGAGCATGTATACTTCGCCCGCGCATTGCAAGAATCGAGAAAGGTCTACGATGAAGAGGATGCTTGCCGCTACAGTCACCATTTTGCTGCTCTTGATCGTCGGGCCAGCGGCTTCACAGGATGCCACGCCGTCGAAAGACACCGAGCCCGCGAAGGACGCGGAGCCCGCCAAAGAGGCCGAGTCTGCGCAAGAGTCCGCGCCCGCGAAGGAAGCAGAGGTCGAGACCGAACCACCAGAGCTCAAGCGTCTTGCCGGAAGCTACACCCTCATCGGAAACCAAGCCGATAGCGCCAAAAAGATCGCGACCGCCATCGAGCCGGCGATCATGGGCATGGGTGGCCTGAAGAAGAGCGTGGCGCGCAAGCGCCTGGAAAGCGTCAACCAAGTCGTGACTCGTCTCAAGATCTCTAGCGTTCGAAAAGAAGTCACGGTCGGCATGGACGACTACGTGGTGACCGCACCGCTCGATGGGGGGACAGCCGAGGTCAAGACGCCGAGTGGCGACATTGCCCATGCCTCCTTCAAGCTCGAAACTGCGAGTCTCATCCAGGACATGGTTCAGTCCGAAGGCCGTCGTGAGAACACTTTCCGATTCAACAGCAAAGGCGAGCTCGTGATGCACGTTCGGGAGACCAGCCCCAAGCTCACCTCCGCGGTGTCGTACAGCCTCGTCTACAAGCGCGCGGGAAGGTAGTTTAGCGTCGTTTGGGGAGGACGCCTGTGTCCGTGAGCTCACCCAGGGCGGTGCGAAACGCGCGGCTCCGTTTGTGCTGAATCAAGTGTCCGCCTGGGTACGTGATCTGCGAAGTTCCAAAATGCGCGCTCAGGCGCGCACCATGTTGCACGGTTGCTAGGCGATCGAATTCACCGGAGATGATACGAATGCGCTCGGGCGCAACTAGCGGTTGGCGGCACACCGGTGTGATCGGCACGAGCTGGTCGCGATAGCCTTCGTAGAGCACCGCGCGCGCGCTTCCCGTTCCCGGCACCAGGTCGTTCTCGTACATCACATCTGGAAGACTTGCGATGGGGATGTACGGCAGCATGAAATCGATATCCGAGGTGACGGTTGCCAAGAGAGCGGCCGTATAGCCACCGAGACTCATGCCGACGATGCCGACGTGGCTTGCGCCCGCTTCGCGCAGGGCTCGAATCGCGATCCTCAAGTCCCAGATCGCCTGTCGGAAGCCTTCGATCGTAAACGCGGTATTCTGCTGCGGCCAGTCTGGTGGGAAGGTGTGACCCCGAGGGCCGTGGAACGGCAGCGCGAAAAGCGCCACTCCGATCCCTCTCCGATGAAACTCCCGCATCGGCCAAGCGACTCGCTCCAACAGGTGATGCCCTGACGAGAAGCCATTGACCAAGATCGCCATCGGCGACCCCTTGATCCGCAGTTTGAGTATCCTGAGAAGCGCCGTTTGGTTGTCGACGTGGCTGCGGTACTCGTCTTCCACATCCCGAAAGAGGATCGGGTGGGTACTCTGCCAGCGCCATTCCGAGAAGCCGACGCGATGCGGTGCTAGCCAGCGCTTGCGGATTTTGATGCGCCCCGGCGCCGGAAAGAGGTGGGCTGGCTCGCCGAGATATCGCTGGAAGTCGGCACTCCTGGTGAAGCCTCTGAGGTCCTCGAGGAGCGCCGGAGGTTCTTTGAGATCGCGCGGCTGCAGCTTGCCAAGCTGGGAGACCATGAATCCGTCGACTTTGTAGGCCAGCTTTTGGATGCATCCGCGCGGGCTCCGAGGGCTCGCTCGCAGTCCATGCGCCTCGCTGGGCCTCAGGGCACCGAGACCATTGGGCCCGCTCCAAGTCTCCTGAAACGCAACCGACACAACACTCATGGCGTATATCGGAATCAGGGGTTCAGTGCAATTCTTCAGGCGCTCGCGTGATCAACCTTGAGACTCAGCGCCAGTGCCAGCGTCAGCGTCAGCGTTGGCGTGGCGGTGGTAGAGTCCCGTCATGCGCGCAATGCTTGTCGATCGGCCTGCGCCCATCGAAACGCATCCCTTGCGTCTAGGCGACGTTCGGGTTCCGGAGCCCGCGGACGATGAAGTGCGGATCAAGGTGAACGCTTGCGGCGTTTGCAGGACCGATCTGCATATCTGTGAAGGCGATCTCGAGATGAGTCGATCGCCGGTGATCCCCGGCCATCAAATCGTCGGCACGATCGACGCGCGTGGCGCCAGCGTCGTCGAGCGCGAGGTCGGACAGCGGGTGGGCGTCGCGTGGCTGCACCGGACCTGCGGTTGCTGCACGTTTTGTGCCTCCGCGCGCGAGAACCTCTGCGATACACCCGATTTCACCGGTTGGACCGTCGACGGGGGCTTCGCCGAATACTCGGTCGCCCCCTCGAGCTTCACCTACCCGCTTCCGGACCGATTCTCGGATCTGCAGGCTGCGCCGCTGTTGTGTGCCGGGATCATCGGTTACCGATGCCTGCGCCAGACGGGTATAGACGACTGGTCCGGGGCACGCCTCGGCCTCTATGGGTTCGGTGCGGCCGGCCACGTCGCGATCCAAATCGCCCGGGCGAGAGGCGCCGATGTCTACGTATGCACTCGCGATCGAGACAAACACCGCGCCTTGGCCGAGGAGCTCGGCGCCGTTTGGACCGGAGACACGATGGAAAAGCCGCCGGTTTCTCTCGACGCCGGCATCATCTTTGCCCCTGCCGGGGAGATCGTTCCTCCGGCGCTCTCGCATCTCGACAAGGGAGGTGTGCTCGTTCTCGGCGGTATCCACATGAGCCCGATCCCGTCGTTCCCCTATGAGCTGCTCTATGGGGAGCGTCTCGTGCGCAGCGTCGCCAACAACACGCGCGAAGACGGCCGCGCTTTTCTCGCCGAGGCTGCCGCGGTGCCGGTCCATACCCATACCGAGGTCTTCCCGCTCGAAGAGGCGAACGAAGCCCTCGATCGCCTTGCCCACGACGGGATCCGAGGTGCCGCCGTCCTAACGACTTAGCACATCGCCAAGAGTTCATTGCAGCAGCAAGAGCGCACCAGCGCCCGCCAGTGCAACCGTCCATAAGAAATCAAGATTGATCCAACCCCGCCGTAGGAACGCGAGCCCTAGCCATTCGTAGACGATGACGGCGATAAGGCCCGTGACCAGGAGCATGGCGACGGTGTGCACCCCGATGGCGGCCAGCGACACCAGAACCGAATCTCCAGCCGTCATCCTGTGCGGGGGCGCTGCGCCTGCAGCGAGCGGGATCAACACGGGTATGAGCATCAATCCGGCGCCGTGCGCCGTCGCCATCAAAAAGGACCAGAGGGCGAGCCCGGTCATGCCGGTCCGCATGCCGAACCGCACCCGATGGCGGTGGCCGTAGAGTGCGTGATAGATTGCCCAGCCGATCAGCACCACGCCCGCGACAAGCCGGATAACCCGCTGATCGATCACGACCCCCAAGGCCACCACCGCGGCGACCACCACGGCGATCGCGACCGCATGGCCGACCGCGATCGGGAGGAGCGACATGAGTACGATCCGGCGGCTCCCCCGGTGTTGCCCAAGCGCAACCGCAAATAGCCAGCCCATGGCCGGATTAATGCCATGGAACGCGCCGAGCCCGGCTAGGGTCAGCCATGGCCAGAGCTCGGTCACGTTACGCGATCACCACTCTCCGGCGCCTCGACGCCATCTGCGATCACGGGTAGCAATAGGAGTCCGACGAACAATCACCACCCTCTAGACGCACCTGATGCGGCCGGTGGCCCTTCGGCCACTCGATGAAGAACTCGGGATCGAACTCGATGCCGCCGTCCGGCTTGGCATTCAGCTTAACCATCCAGCCATCGATGCCGTCGGGATAGAATTGCGGGTCGATCGCACCGTAGAGCGAGTTGGTGAAATACACTCGCTGGCCGTCGCGGCTGATCTCGACCATCTGGGGACCGCCACTCAAGGCGCCGTTTGCGGCGCCCGGGTGGCTGGCGCGGGAGACGATGCCACCAATTCGAATTTTGCCGGTAAGCTTCGGCTCGAATGGATCGGAGACATCGTATTGATGCATGTCGCCCGTGCCCCAGCAC